>NZ_LZMO01000027.1:0-3506 GCF_001665715.1 Gordonia sp. 852002-10350_SCH5691597 | reverse complement strand
GGTGTGACATGCCCGTTTGTCGTTCGTGCTGGTCTTTCGGCCCCGTTCTCCGGCGGGGTGAGATATGGGTCGAGTCGCGTCGGGCGGGGGGGCACACCCCCCACCGCGCCCGGCGGTGCAAGGCGATTGTGCCGGGTTCGGACGTGCAGCGCGACCGATTCGTTGCCTACGTCGCACCCCGACCGTCTGTTCGCTTGGTTGACGTCAATCGGTCGAGTTCAGTTGCATAGCAACATGATTCGGCGCGTCGCGGGCTGATCACAAGGTACAATCGAGCTAGTCACGGGTGGCACCGTGGCGACGGTGGTTGTCTCCGATGCCCCGCGCAGACATCCCAACACCCGAACGAAAATTGGAGAACCGCAACATGTCTCGTAACGACAGAAGCCCCCGCAGTGCGAGGGCTTCGGCCGGGCTTGTCCCGAACGACGAGAACGCTTCCGATTCTAGCACCGTCGCCCGACGCGACACACAAAGCGCGGTCAGCGTTTACCGCTCGCGCGGTTGGTGCCCGCTCCCCCTGCGCGAGGGAACCAAGTTCCCGCCGGTCGACGACACCACCGGAAACAAGCCCTACCCCGACGTGCCCGTGGTGTGGGCCGAGTTCGCCGAAGACCACGACGCCGCGCGCGCCAACCTCGCCAACCGGATGCCCGCGTTCACCGACGAGGACCACGGCCTCTTCGAGGTCATCGGCATCGACGTCGACGAGTACGACGAGAAGCATGGCGCCGAGACGCTGGCAGCGCTGATCGCGGAGCATGGCGAACTACCGCCGACGTTCTCCTCGACCTCACGCGGCGCCGACTCGCCGTCGCGCATCTACTTCTACCTGGTCCCGGCAGGGATGAAGTGGGCAGGCAAGCCCGGCCCGGACATCGAGATCATCCAACGCACGCACCGTTACGCGGTCGCGTGGCCGTCGGTCGTCGAGGGTCGCGAATACCGCTGGTATGACCCGCAGGGCCGCGCGTGCGACGTGCCCGACGTCGCGACGTTCCCCGACCTGCCTGATTCGTGGGTCGAGCACCTGCGCAAGGGCAAGGCCGAAGCACCGCGCGCCGACGTCGAGGAGTTCGACGACCTCGCCGAGGCTCTCGGTTGGCTCGAAGAGAACATCCCCGGCTACGACGCGCCGATGTCCGGCCAGATGGACCGGCAGACCGACCCCGACAAGCTCGCCGAGGAGGCTACCGGCGGTGCTCACGACGCGATGCTCGCAAGGGTTCACGAGGTCGTCAGGCTCGCCGCCGAAGGCCACCACGGTCTGAAGGCCGCACTTGACCGCATCGAATCGGCTTTCGCCGCCGAGGTTCTTGGCGACCGGCGCGACATGCTCACGGCCCGACTCGAATGGAACCGTGCGCTGTGCGGGGACGTCTCAGACCTCGCCGACGACGTCGCAAACGACCGGGTGCGCATCTCGAAGGTTGGCGGGTACACAGCCGACGACATCGAGATCGACGTCTCTGGTCTGCGCGAGGCCCTTTCGTGGCAGGTCGTCCCGCAGATCGGTTCGGTCGACGTCACGCCCTACGACTCGAATGACACTGACCGAGGCCGAATCTTCAACGAGGCAATGGGCGACCTACTGAAGCCCATCGCCGGGGGTGACGAGTGGGCATTCTGGAATGACCGGCTGGGGCGACTCTTCCGACTCGACGAGTCGAAAGTCATCGGCCGATTCTGGTCGCGCGCAGTCATCGAGAACTACAAGCAAACAGCCGAACGACTCCGCAAAAGCGCGGTCGAACTCGAAGCGGTCGGTAACGGCGACGACGCCAAGGACGCCGAGAGCCAGGCCAAGGCAATTCACCGTGACGGGGTCAGTGCCGGAAACCTGAACAAAATCCGGCCCGGCCTGAACATGGCACACATCGTGCACCCCCACCCGATCGACCCCGCGGAGTTCGACACCGACGCAATGACGCTCGGCACGCCGAACGGGATCATCGACTACACCGACGCCAAGCGCACGAACGCTACGGTGTACGACGTCCTGCGCCGCGGTGGGCACGCCGACAAGGTTCTGTCGTCCACGGTCGAGTACACGCCCGGTATCGCGTCGCCGGTGCTCGACACGTTCTTTCAGACGTTCATTCCGAACCGCGAGACCCGAAGATATGTGCAGCGCGCGCTGGGTTACTGCCTGCTCGGCGGCAACCCCGATCGACGTATTGTCTTCCTGCTTGGTCAGACCTCGACCGGTAAGTCGTCTCTGATCGAGGCGTGTGGAAAGTGTCTCGGCGACTATGCGCACAGTTTCGAGGTCAACACGTTGTTTCGTGAGACCAAGGACGGAAAGCCGGTGCCGGAACTCCTGTCGTTGCGGCATTCTCGGATGATCTTTGCCAGCGAGGTCGGCGCCGACAACCGATTGCACGTGAACAAGATCAAGCGCATGACCGGCGGGGACACGCAGACCCGCCGAACGCTCTACAGCGGCAAGATGCAGGAGTTCACGCCGATGTTCACCCCTGTCATCACCACCAACTCAATGCCGCGGATTGACGGCGCAGACGATGCCCTCGACGCTCGGTTGTTGGTCCTGCCGTTCAATCACCAGGCGCCGCGCGGCGGGCCGAAACTGATCATGCCCAAGGAAGACCCGGACGCCTTGCGCGCGTTGTTGGTGTGGCTGGTCGACGGCCTGCTCGACTACCTGCGCAACGGCCTCGACACCGACGTCCCTGCGGAGGTCGCCAAGGCGCAGGACGGCGCGCGTATGCAGGTCAACGAGTTTCGCATGTGGGCCGATCGCAAGTTCGTTACCCCCGACGAGGTCCCGACCAGTAAGCGCGTTTCCCGACAGGCTGCGCTGGACGTCTGGCTCAAAGACCGCGCAATGGGACGTGTGCCGCACAGCCTGCGCAACCTCACCGACGGGGATGAGTTTCAGGAGCGTATGCGCGGCATCTATGGCGGTCGAGCACCCCGGTCGGTCACCGTCATCGACAAGAAGGGCAACAAATCCCGCAAGAGCGTGAGCTTCTACAAAACCCCGTTTATGTTGCGCGACAGCGCAGAGAGAGAGGACGACCAGTGACCGGCACCAAGGTGCAGACGCACATCGAGGGCACCAAGTCCGACGCGGTGCGCATTGGTCACCACCAGACCGACCACCGGTTGAACCATCCGCGGTACGACGCCCAACACGATGTGAGCTATCACGTGAGGACGTTCACGATCACCGACGCCGCATAGCTCGACCACATCGCGACCCCTTACCCCGCCGAGGGTGAGGGGTCGTCGTGCGTCTAGGGGTCTGCCAGATACCCCAGAGCCAGGGGTCTAGTGGAGTGACCCACCACCGACCTATGACGCGAGGGTAGGGGTCTGTCACGGTTACCCGCTAACCGTGCGAACTACGTTGGTAGGGGTGTCCTATTTGAGCGTTAACCGTGAGAGGTAGCGCGAGGGCAGGGCCGAGTGACTACACCCTGACTACACTCTGACTACACCCGGAAAACGCTCTGACCTGCAATGACTACATGACTACACTGACT
>NZ_LZMO01000026.1:0-17044 GCF_001665715.1 Gordonia sp. 852002-10350_SCH5691597 | reverse complement strand
GAGCGCACACGCCGCTTGCCCGGTGATCGACGCGCCGAGGCCCGCGAGGGGATAGGTCACCAGAAACGCGGCGTGTGCGCTCGTGCTGTCGGCGCTCGCGCTACTCGGACTCGTCGGCGCTGCGTACAGCTGGCGGCCGGCTACTACCACCAGGACGGCGAACACACGACCGTCGAACCTACGAATGCACCCGCGGATCTCACTTACGATGAACCGAGCAACCGCAACCGCAGACGAACGGTGATCACCGCCGATGAAACAGGCAGCCACCCCTGCCCCGAGCCTCGAGCACCGGGTCAGTCCCGACCCGGAACTGCTCGGCACCGCGACAGCACTGTTCACCATGCTGTCCGATCCCACGCGGCTGCACATCCTCTGGCTGCTGCGCGACGAAGAGCGTGATGTCTCAGCCCTGACCGAGTCTGTCGGAGCGTCGCGGACCGCTGTCAGCCAGCACCTGGCCAAGCTGCGCTTCACCGGGCTCGTCGACACACGACGCGAGGGGCGTCGAATCATCTACCGCCTGCGCGACGGCCACGTCGGAAGGGTCATCGCGGAGGCTCTCAACCACGCCGACCACCGGGTTTCGGGCGAGCCGGAGCACGGCTGACGCGAGGCCGGACACCCTGCCGGTTCGCACGTCATGTCCGATTCCGACTTCGACCTCCTACACTGGGCGCGATGCGAGAACCGGCAAGCACGACGAGCAGGGGGGAACATGGACAGCACAGTTGACGACGGTCGCCGCGCACGTCTGCGCCCGGCGTCGCCGATCGCCGAGGTCACGCGCCTGGGAGTGACCACCGCCCACGCAACTCTTGGCGTCGGCAAATTCCTCCTCGACACCGCATTCGATGCAGCTCACCTGCGTGCACCGAGCGGCAAGCGCGCGGCCGCGCAAGTGCGTGCGACTTTCGAGCACCTCGGCCCCACCTACGTGAAACTCGGCCAGCTCATCGCGTCGAGCCCCGGCGTTTTCACCGAGACGTTGGCGTCGGAGTTCGAATCGCTCCTCGACAGCGTTCCGCCCGCCGACCCCGACGCGATCCGGCAGGTCTTCATCGACGAGATCGGCAGCGCACCCGAGGACGTCTTCGCCGAGTTCGACCCTGTGCCGATCGCATCGGCGTCCATCGCCCAGGTTCATACCGCGACGCTGCACAGCGGCGACGAGGTCGTCGTCAAGATCCAACGTCCCGGAATCGCCGAGCGCCTCGCACCCGACGTCGCGATCCTCGAACGGCTCGCGGGTCTCGCTGAGATCTCGGAGTACGGCCGGATGTTGTCGGCGCGGCACGTCGTCGAAGATTTTGCCGACGGTCTCGACGCCGAGCTCGACTTCCGCAACGAGGCCGACGCCATGCGCGAATGGTACGAATGTCTCAAACCCGGACAGTTCGGTGATCGTGTTCGCGTTCCCAGGGTCTACGACGACCTGACAACCGCGCGGGTCATGACGATGGAACGCATCTACGCCACCCGCATCGACGACGCCGCTGCAGTGCGCGCCGCAGGACACGATGGTGTGGCGCTGTGTCGAAACCTGTTGCTGTCGCTGCTCGAGTCGGCGTTTCACGGCGGCTTGTTCCACGGCGACCTCCACGCGGGCAACGTCCTCGTCGACGCCGACGGCCGCCTGGTGCTGCTCGACTTCGGCATCGTCGGACGCTTCACGCCACGAACCCGACGCATTCTGCGTCAGCTCGTCGTCGACCTGATCGTCCGCAACGACTACGAATCGGCGGGTCGCGCCATCTTTCTGCTGGGAGCCGTCCGCAACCCCGGTTCGACGACCCAGGGCGGGGCTGACATTCGCAAGATCACCACACCGCTGTCGACGACGGATCTCGGCGACATGAGCTACACCGACCTCGGGCGACAACTCGCCGCGGTCGCACGCGCGCACGACGCCCGATTGCCGCGGGAGTTGGTGCTCGTCGGAAAGCAACTGCTCTACGTCGAGAAGTACATGAAGCTGCTGGCACCGCGCTGGAAGGCGATGTCGGACGCGGAGATCTACGGCTACATGGCCGGAATCATGAAAGAAGCCGAACGGGACCGGCGTGCCGATCGAACCGGCATGGGCTGATACCCGGTGGCCGACCATTAGGGTGAGAGCGTTGACCGTGGCCTGCTCGTCGACACGATGCACCGGGCCCGAACCGCACAGGAGTCGAGAATGAGACGAGTTTGGCTGGCGCTGCTGGCATTCCTCGGGGTTGCTTGCATCACCGCGGCGATCGCCATCCCGGCGTTCCTGGTGCCACAGTTGCGCGTGGTGCCACTCGATCTCGACATCACATCCGACGCGTCGACGGTCCCTGCCGACGGCTCGGCCGGTGAACGCTTCCCCGCGGTCATCTTCGATCGCTGCTCGATCTCCCAGCCCAAGGCCCGCACACTCGACGCACATCTGACGCAGCAGCGTCGGAGCGTGATCATCGAGCCGTCGGACAAGCGACAGGCGACGGTGCAGTCCGCGCAGACGGTTCAGATCGACCGCATCCGCGACGCCGATGGCAAGGAGACAACCCCACCCGCTCCCCGCGCCGAAGGCGACCTCAAATGCGACGACGGTCTGCTCACCGCGACCATCGACAGGGTGTCGGTCAACCGCAAGACGTCGGTGCCCAACGGAACCGTCAGCTCGCTGCAGCTCGAAGCGGCACCGGAGGGCGTGAACGTCAAGGACGTGTCGGTCCAGTTGCCCGACCGTAAGGGCTTCCAGTACAAGTTCGGCTTCAACGTCAAGAAGCGCTCGTACCTCTATTACGACCTCAACACCCGGCAGGACCAGCCCGCCAAGTACGTCGGCGAGAAGACCTTCAACGGAGTCAAGACCTACGAGTTCGTCTCCGAGGTTCCCGAGACCGACCTCTCGTCACTGCCCAACGCACAGGGTGAGGCCGCGCTGGGCACGATGCTCACGATGCCCGCCAAATGGTGGGGCATCTCCGGTCGCGGCGTGAAGCCCGACGACAAGATCACGATGCACCGCTACGCGTCGGCGACCCGCCACGTCTTCGTCGAGCCCGAGACCGGCACGATCGTCAACGGTCGCGAAGATCAGCGCCAGTACTTCAAGTCGCCCGACCAGAGCGACGGGACGCCCGCGCCGGTTCGCGACTTCAAGCTCGACGCCCTGAAGGCAACCTTCCAGTGGTCGGACACGACGGTCACCGCGCAGGCCGATCGTGCCCACCACTACATGAATCTGCTCAAGATGGGCGGATTCTGGTTGCCGCTCATCCTCGGCATCATCGGCGCGCTACTGCTGCTCGCATGGATTCTGATCATCTGGCGGACCCGCAACACCTCTGACAAGAACCTCGAGAGCCCCGACGTCTACGACGACGAGCCCGGCTACGTCGACGACCACGACTCCGATCGTCGCAGGGGCGCCGCAACGACGACAGCGCTCGCCGGAACAGCGGCAGGAGCAGGCCTTTCGGGCCGCAACCGCCATGCTGCGCCCGAGAACACCGACGATGCCGCAACGACGGCGATCGGTGCGGCCGAGACGGAAACGCACGCCGACGAGGACGACGACGCCTACATGTGGGATCGTCCGACTCAGCGCATCCCACGCGTCGAGGGGCCCGCTGCCTCCGACGCCGGGGATGACGAAGACCAGCCGACCCGCCAGGTACCCGCAGTCGATGAGGACTCGTCGGACGGCACACCCCGCTCCGCGCTGGACGAGGCCCGCGCCTTCCGCCGCCGCGGCACGCAGGACTCGGGCGAGTAGGTCAGCCCGAGCCCGCTGGTTGAGCCGGCCCGCCATTGGCGCTGGTTGAGCCGGCCCGCCTTCACCGCTGGTTGAGCCGGCCCCGCTTTACCGCTGGTTGAGCGGCCGCGAGCGAAGCGAGCAGCCGTGTCGAAACCACACACCCCGCCGGGCTGAGCCGCCCTTTACCGCTGGTTGAGCGGCCGCGAGCGAAGCGAGCAGCCGTGTCGAAACCACTCGCCCGCACCGCACGCCCACCCCACCCGCACTACGACGAGGGCCGGCGATCGGGTTGATCGCCGGCCCTCGTCGTGTTCAGTTGTTCGGTTGTTCAGCTACCTGGCCGCGGCTCAGAAGAACGCGGGGCGGAACGTGGTGTTCCACGACTGGCGGAAGTTCTCCTGCCAGTAGTCCCACCAGTGGTCGCCATCGGGGGTGACGTGCGTGGTGAGCTTGACGCCCGGGACCGCCGCGACACGCGGGATGTAGAGGCGCGTGCTGACCGATGCGGCCACCTCGAGCGGAACCATCTGCGAGAACTTGACCGGGTTGAAGTTCGCGCTGCTCGGGTTCACCGAGCTGTCGAACTTGCTGCCGAGACCGGTGCCCGACGACAGGTACACGTAGTGGCCCGCGAGGTTGTTCGCGCTCAAGAACGGATCGTTCTGGAACCACTCACCCGCCGGGTAGAAGCCCCACATGTTGTTGGGGTCGCCGCCCATCATCGCGACCGACGCCTGGATGCCCTGCGTGAATCCGGGGAACGTGACGGTCGGGTAGCCGCTGTAGGACGCGACGGCCTTGTAGAAGTTCGGGTGCCGCGACGCGAGGTTGAGCGCCGACGTTCCCGACATCGACAGTCCGGCGATACCGTTACGGCGATTGTCCGAGTTGTGCTTGCGCTTCATGTACGCCGGCAGTTCGCGGGTGAGGAAGGTTTCCCACTTGTTCACGCCCAGCTTCGGATCTGCGCGCTCCCAGTCGGTGTAGAAGCTGCCGCCACCGCCGAAGGGGATGACCAGGTTGGTGCCCTTGTCGACCATGAAGCGGTCGGCGCCGGTGTTGTTCTGCAGCCAGCCGCTGGTGTTGTTCGGGGCACGCAGACCGTCGAGCAGGTACAGCGTGGGCTTGGGACCCCCGCCGCCACCGTCGACGATGCGAACCGGGATGTTCTTGTGCATCGCTGCGGAGTACACGTATTCGGTCTGGCCGGCCGCGTGGGCTTCGGGGGCCACGGCCATGGTCAGGCCGCCGAGCGCCGCCATGGCGCCCACAGCGGCAACGAGGCGCTTGCGCGCACGAGTCAACATATGAGAAAAGTCCTTACGATCTTGACCCGGACGGGCCTCGTTCATACGGGCAGGAAATGGGGCCAGCGGCCTTGCCGACTGAGTTGGTCCCCAACGCGACAGAGTGTAACGGCTGCATAACGCAGCAGCAAAAGGTACATCGACCCTTGACCGTCGGTTGGGACTGACCGTCGATTGAGACTGACCGTCGGTTGAGACACGCAGATGATCATTACCCACGTCACACGCACGGTCCATACCTGCGCTGCGTCAACTAGGTCACAGGGCGCCCAGTTGCCACATGTCGGTTGTCACATCTCGATACCCGTCGGCGCTACCTCACCGGAGCCCCCGGGGATAGGGTCGTCCCATAAGCAGGACATATCGAGGAAGGCTCTCGTGAACACAGCGCATGTGGATGCAGGACAAGCCGATGCCATCGTCGTCGGGTCCGGTCTGGCCGGACTCGTCGCCACGTACGAACTCGCCAAGGCGGGTCGTCGGGTGATCGTCGTCGACCAGGAGAACCGCAACAACCTCGGTGGGCAGGCGTTCTGGTCGCTGGGTGGGCTCTTCCTCGTCGACACTCCCGAGCAACGTCGACTCGGCATCCACGACTCCGCAGAGCTGGCGCTGCAGGACTGGATGGGCTCTGCGGGCTTCGACCGCGACGACGAGGACTACTGGCCTCGACAGTGGGCTCGCGCCTACGTCGACTTCGCGGCCACGGAGAAGCGTCAGTACCTGCACGATCTCGGTCTGCGCATCACACCGGTCGTCGGGTGGGCAGAACGCGGCGGCGGATTCGCCGACGGCCACGGCAACTCGGTGCCGCGCTTCCACCTGACCTGGGGCACCGGCCCCGAGGTGGTCCGCATCTTCGCCGAACCCGTGCTCGACGCCGAGCGCCGCGGACTCGTCGAGTTCCGCTTCCGGCATCGCGTCGACGAGATCGTCGTCGAAGACGGCACTGCTGTCGGTGTGCGCGGGTCAAAGCTCGCCCCGACTGCTGCCGGCCGCGGCGAGGCGTCGAACCGCGATGAGATCAGCGACTTCGAGATCCGCGGCGGTGCGGTCATCGTCACGACCGGCGGCATCGGTCACAACCACGAGCTGATCCGTAAGAACTGGCCGACGGAGCGCCTCGGACCCGCCCCGAAGACGATGATCTCCGGTGTCCCCGCCTACGTCGACGGTCGCATGCTCGGCATCGCAGAGGAAGCGGGCGCAAGCCTGGTCAACCGCGACCGCATGTGGCACTACACCGAGGGCATCCACAACTGGGATCCCGTCTGGCCCGACCACGCCATCCGCATCATCCCCGGGCCGTCGTCGCTCTGGCTCGACGCCAACGGCAATCGGCTCAAGCCGCCCAACTTCCCCGGCTTCGACACCAATTCGACGATGCGCGAGATCCTCGCGACCGGCTACGACTATTCGTGGTTCATCCTGACGCAGTCGATCGTCGAGAAGGAGTTCGCGCTGTCGGGTTCGGAGCAGAACCCCGACATCACCGACAAAGACCTCAAGTTCGCCGCGAAGAGCCGTTTCGCGAAAGGCGCGCCCGGTCCTGTCGAGGCCTTCCTGAAGAACGGCAGCGACTTCGTCGTCGCCGATAATCTCGCAGAACTCGTCGCGGGCATGAACGAGATCACCCGCGGTCCCAAGCTCGATCTGCAGCACGTCGAGCGAACCATCTCGGCACGCGACAACGAGATCGACAACAAGTTCTCCAAAGACGCGCAGTTGATGGCGATCACCAACGCGCGCCAGTTCCTCGGCGACAAGATCGTGCGTGTGGCCAAGCCGCACAAGATCCTCGACCCTGCCCACGGACCGCTGATCGGGGTGCGCCTGAACATCCTGACGCGAAAGACGTTGGGCGGTCTGGAGACCAACCTCGAGTCGGCCGTGATGCGACCCGACGGTTCGGTCTTCGACGGCCTCTATGCCGCTGGCGAGGTCGCCGGATTCGGCGGCGGTGGTGTGCACGGTTACAACGCACTCGAGGGAACGTTCCTCGGCGGCTGTATCTTCTCGGGCCGCGCCGCCGGGCGAGCGGTTGCGCGGGGCTGAGTCAACAGGCGTCGTAGACAACCGGTGTGCCTGGCCTGAGTTTCGTGAGGACACACTTTCACCGGCGCGGATTGCGCGCTGCACTAGAGTGAAAACCGTGCCCGTACCGCAGACGATTCTGACACGCAAAACAAAGCACGCGTTGTTCCTCGTCCTGACGATCAACGCGGGTGGCGAGGACGCCGTCCGGGGAATGTTCGACGTCCTCGGGTCGCGCATCAACTCCGTATCGTCCCGAGCGCCCGAGCAGGCGCTCGCGGGCATCGTGTCGATCGGCTCGGATGCGTGGGACCGCCTGTTCGCAGGCAATCGCCCCAAGTCGCTTCGACCCTTCGTCGAGTACGCGGGCGATGTCCACACGGCCCCTGCGACTCCCGCCGACCTGCTGCTGCACCTCAAGGCCGACGCGATGGACCTCTGCTACGAGCTCGGCCGCATGTTGATGAGCGAACTCGGCGACGCCGTGACGGTCGTCGACGAGGTGCACGGCTTCCGCTACTTCGACCTACGCGACCTCATCGGCTTCGTCGACGGCACCGAGAATCCCGTCGGCCAGGCTGCGATCGACGCGATCACCGTCGGCGACGAAGACCCCGCGTACGCGGGCGGTAGCTACGTCGCCATCCAGCGCTATGTCACCGACTTCAAGGAATGGGATTCGATCTCGGTCGAAGACCAGGAGGCGGCGATCGGGCGCACCAAACTCGACAACATCGAGATGTCCGACGACGTGAAACCGACCAACTCGCACATCGCGCTCAATGTGGTCAACGACGTCAATGGCGAGCAGATCGACGTCGTCCGCGACAACATGCCCTACGGCGAGGCCTCGGGCATCGGCGACTCCGGCACCTTCTACATCGCGTACTCCTCGGCGCCCGACGTCACCGAAGAGATGCTGCGCAAGATGTTCATCGGCGATCCGCCCGGAAACTACGACAGGCTGCTCGACTTCACGACCGCCGTGACCGGGGCACAGTTCTTCACCCCGACCGTCGATTTCTTCGACGACCTCCCCGACGCCCCAGCCGCCGCCGAATCGGATTCCGACGACGACGCTCCCCACGATGTGCCCGCACCCGCACCGGTCACGCTCGACGCCGCATCGCCGGTTCCGCCACCCGAGCCGACCGACCCCGGCGACGGGTCGCTGGGAATCGGATCGCTGCGCTCCTCGTGAATCACCCGCAACCTTCTGCCTGACAACACAACTCGCCAACACAACCCGCCACCGACTACCAGGAGACGCACCATGAACAATCTGCATCGCGAACTCGCCCCCATCTCCGCGTCCGCCTGGGAGGCCATCGAAGAAGAGGCAGCGCGGTCGTTCAAGCGCAACATCGCGGGCCGTCGACTCGTCGACGTCAAGGGACCACTCGGACTCGAGGCGTCATCGGTCACCCGTGGCCACCGCACCAAGATCGACGCCCCCGCCGATGGCATCCAGGCGTTCAAGCGCAGCGTGCAGCCGCTGATCGAACTCAAGGTGCCGTTCACCGTCACGCGCGAGGCCATCGACGACGTCGACCGTGGCGCGGAGGATTCGGACTGGGATCCGGTGGTCGACGCCGCACGCGAGCTCGCGCTGGCCGAAGACCGCGCAATCTTCGAGGGATATGCCGCCGCCGGCATCTCGGGCATCCGCGCCGAGGCCACCGCGACACCGATCCCGCTGCCCGAGGACGTGCGTGACTACCCCGAGGCGTTCAGCGCGGCCCTCTCGACGCTCAAGCTCGCGTCGATCGACGGGCCCTACTCCATCGCGCTCTCGGCCGATGTGTACAACCTCGTCAACGAGACGTCGAATCACGGTTATCCGGTTCGCCAGCACATCCAGCGTCTGATCGACGGCGAGATCGTGTGGGCACCCGCAATCACCGGAGCGTTCGTATTGTCAACGCGCGGAGGAGATTTCGAGCTGACCATCGGTCAGGATGTCTCGATCGGCTACGACTCTCACGACGCCGACGTGGTGAACCTGTACTTCCAGGAGTCCTTCACCTACCTCACCTACACCGGCGAAGCGGCAGTCGCGTTGACGTCCGCCTGACGGGTTGCGCCCACCGTCGGACGGGTTCGCCCCGAAAACGTCTCGCACGGTGTCGGCGCGGCTTGCTAGCGTCGTGTGAGTGAGCGCCACATGCTGACCCGCCTCATCCGGACATACCTCTCGCGGTATCCCTGGCACATGCTCGCCGTCGTGATACTGCAGCTCATCGCGACGGTGGCCATGTTGTACCTGCCGACGCTGAATGCCGACATCATCGACAACGGCGTCGCGAAGGGCGACACGTCGTACATCCTGCGCGTCGGTGCGGTCATGCTGGTCATCACGATCGCCCAGATCGTGTGCACCATCATCGCCCAGTACTTCGGCTCACGGGCTGCACTGGCGACCGGACGCGACATCCGACACGACCTGTTGCACAGGATCAACACCTACTCGGCCAGGGAGATGGGGACGTTCGGTGCGCCGTCGTTGATCACCCGCACCACCAACGACGTCCAGCAGGTGCAGTTGTTGATCGTCATGAGCACCACCATCCTGGTGATGGCGCCCATCATGTGCATCGGCGGCATCATCATGGGCATCAAGGTCGGGTCACAGTTGTCGTGGGTGCTCGTCGTGGCGGTGCCGGTTCTCGCGGTCGCGATGGGCGTCATCATCGCGCGTATGATCCCCGGCTTCCGCGCGATGCAGGAGCGCATCGACGCGGTCAATCGTGTTCTGCGCGAACAGATCACAGGTATCCGAGTGGTCCGTGCGTTTGTGCGCGAACGTTACGAGATCGACCGCTTCGCCACCGCGAACGACAGCCTCGCCCAGGCCACGCTGCGCGTCGGCCGGATGCAGGCGTTGATGTTCCCGTCCGTCATGCTGATCACGAACGTCACCATCGTCGCGATCATCTGGTTCGGCGGCCATCTGGTGTCCGACGGCAGCATCGAGATCGGCGCGCTGACCGCGATGATCACCTATGTCATGCAGATCCTGATGTCGGTGATGATGGCGTCGTTCCTCGCAATGATGGCGCCGCGCGCAACAGTCTGTGCCGAGCGCATCTGCGAGGTCCTCGACACCGAGACCTCCGTCGGCGCACCACAAGATCCGGTGCCCTTCGCCGCGCAACCGTCCACTGTCGAGTTCGGAGGGGCACAGTTCCGCTATCCAGGTGCCGACGATCCCGTCCTGTCCGACATCAGCTTTCGCGTCGAGCCCGGCACCACAACCGCCATCGTCGGCTCGACCGGCTCCGGCAAGACCACACTCGTCGGTCTGGTGCCACGACTCATCGACGTCACCGCCGGTGAGGTTCGCGTCGGCGACACCGATGTCCGACGCCTCGACCCCAACACCCTGCGCGATGCCATCGGCCTCGTCCCGCAGCGCCCATACCTGTTCTCGGGGACCGTCGCGTCGAACATTCGGAACGGCAAACCCGACGCCACCGACGAGGAGGTCTGGGAGGCGTTGCGCATCGCGCAGGCCGCCGACTTCGTCGAGCGTATGCCCGACGGCCTCGACACCCCGATCTCCCAGGGCGGCACCACGGTATCGGGTGGTCAACGTCAGCGCCTCGCCATAGCCCGTGCGCTGGTGCGCAAACCGTCGGTCTACCTCTTCGACGACGCGTTCTCGGCCCTCGACGTCGCCACGGACGCACGCCTACGCGCCGCACTCGCACCCGCGACGTCGGAGTCCGCCGTCATCATCGTCGCCCAGCGCATCTCGACCATCGTCGACGCCGAGCAGATCGTCGTACTCGATCGCGGTCGGATCGTCGGGATCGGCACGCACGACGAACTTCTCGCGACCTCCGAGACGTACCGCGAAATAGCGGAGTCTCAGCTCGCGATCGGAGAGTCTGCATGACCCGCGCAGGCGGCGCAGCCCCCGCTCCCCCGGGGCCAGGCCGCGGCCCGATGGCTGCGGGACCAGTCGTGGCCAAGGCGCGGTCGTTCGGCCCGTCGATCAAGCGGCTCATCGGATTACTGTTCTCCTACCGGACCTCGATGAGCGTCGTCGTGTTGTCGATCATCGGATCGGTGATCCTCACGGCGTTCGCACCACGAGTGCTCGGCGACGCCACCAACATCATTTTTGACGGCGTCGTCGGCAAGATGCTTCCCGCGGGGACCACCAAGGCGCAGGCGGTCGAGGGGCTGCGCGAGCGCGGCAACGGCACCCTCGCCGACATGGTGAACTCGATGAACGTCACCCCGGGTGTGGGCATCGACTTCGGCGACGTCGGCCGCGTCTTGTTGATCGTGCTCGCGCTCTACGTCGGCTCGGCGCTGTTGTCGTGGCTCGGTGCCTATCTGCTCAACATCGTCGTCGTCGGCACCGTGAAGCATCTGCGCGCAGAGGTCGAGGCAAAGATCCACCGCCTCCCTCTGAGCTACTACGACGCCACCGCGCGCGGCGATCTGCTCAGTCGCGTCACCAACGACCTCGACAATCTGTCACAGACGTTGCAGCAGACCATCTCCCAGTTGCTGAACTCCGTCCTGATGGTGATCGCGATCCTGGTGATGATGCTCTGGATCTCGCCTCTGCTGGCGCTCATCGCGCTTGTCACCGTGCCGCTGGCCGCGGGCGCAACCGCGCTGATCGCCAAGCGCTCCAAGCCGCACTTCCTGGCGCAGTGGTCGTCGACCGGCAAGCTCAACGCCCAGGTCGAAGAGGCGTTCACCGGGCACGAATTGGTGACCGCGTTCAATCGTCAGGCCGACGTCGAATCCGAATTCGACGAGCGCAACGAGAAGCTGTACCAGTCGAGTTGGCGTGCACAGTTCATCTCGAGCACCGTCATGCCGACGATCATGTTCCTCGGCAACCTCAACTACGTGGCGGTCGCCGTCGTCGGCGGACTGCGCGTGGCATCGGGCGCGTTGAGCCTCGGCGAGGTGCAGGCGTTCATCCAGTACTCACGTCAGTTCACGCAGCCGCTCACGCAGATCGGGTCGATGGTCAACCTGCTGCAGAGCGGCGTGGCGTCGGCCGAGCGCATCTTCGACATCCTCGACGCCGACGAACAGACCCCCGACCCGAAGAACCCGAAGACGCCCGAGCACGACCGTGGGCTCATCGAATTCGACGACGTCTCGTTCCGCTACGTCGCCGACAAACCGCTCATCGACGACCTCTCACTCGTCGCACGTCCCGGTCACATGGTCGCGATCGTCGGATCGACCGGCGCGGGAAAGACCACCCTGGTCAACCTCATCATGCGCTTCTACGACGTCGACTCCGGAACCATCACCGTCGACGGCGTCGAATCCCGTGAGATGACCCGCGACGACCTGCGCGAGCGCACCGGAATGGTGCTGCAGGACTCGTGGCTGTTCGGCGGAACCATCTACGAGAACATCGCCTACGGCGACCCCACGGCATCGCGCGAGGAGGTCCTCGAGGCCGCGCGCATGAGCCACGTCGACCACTTCGTCCGCATCCTGCCCGACGGCTACGAGACAATGCTCGACGACGAAGGCGGCGGCGTGAGTGCCGGTGAGCGACAGCTCATCACGATCGCGCGCGCCTTCCTCGCCCGCCCGACCATCCTGATTCTCGACGAGGCCACCAGCTCCGTCGACACCCGCACCGAGCTGCTCATCCAGAAAGCGATGGCCGCGCTGCGCACCGACCGCACGAGTTTCGTTATCGCGCACCGCCTTTCGACCATCCGCGACGCCGACGTCATCGTGGTGATGGAAGACGGGCACATCGTCGAGCAGGGCACCCACGACGGGCTGCTCGCCGCTCAGGGCGCGTACTGCCGGCTGTACCGCAGCCAGTTCGCCGGGGCCGTCGACTCGGAGGCTTGACCTTGCCCGGCAATCTCCAAGCGCTCCAGCCACTCTCGCACCATCGGCACCACGCGGTTCTTTCGTAGATCGGCCCACACCCATCGGATCACCATCGGCCCGAGGCGCCTGACGCCATCTTCGCGGGCCTTCTCGCGCTTCATCACGTCGAGCGCGGTCTCGTCGTCGCCCAGATCCTTGGTGTACTTGCGCATCCCGTCGAACTCGCCGACGAGCTTGCCCTCCCAGTCGTAGTCGACCTTGGCGACGAATTGGCCGTCGGCGTCGAAGTACTCTCGCTGCAGTCGTGGAACAGGCAGCTCGGCGACGATCATCTGACCTCTGCCCCACGACTCGCCCGCGTTGTCGGCCAGTGGGCTCGCGAACGCAAGCGCCTTGCGGGCAACGGCAACTCCGCGGCGTCGAGAATCGAGGAGCGCCGACATCTTCTCGCGATCGGCACCGAGTCGCAGCGCGGAGTCGAGCACGGCCAGCGCCTGGTAGAAGTTGCCGCTGCACGCGATGTCGACGGCGGTGACCTCCAGCGACGTCACCACGATGCCGTCGATCACCGTGACGTCGTCGGGCCCCAGCCGACCGGAGTGCAGATGCCGCTGGGTTTCGATGCGTCCGCCGGTCTTGTGCCCAGTGGTCAAGTGCACCCGCGCGAGATCGGGGAACAGCAGCGACATCCCGTGGAGCACTCCCGCCGACTGATGACTCAGCGGTACGTCGGATTCGGATAGGAGCGTTGCCGCGACGGCCTTCAGCCGATGCTTGACCTCCGGCGTACGGCTCTTGTCGGGCAGCACGTAGGCGCCGGGCCACACTCGCACGAGGGTGCCCGCGTCGACGGCGCGCGTGAGTTGCCGATCCGACGAGCCCAATCGCTACTCGACGCAGCGGCCGTTTCAGCGCTCCAGCTCGCCCGCGATTCGCTGCTCGATCTGGGCGGCGGCGACGTCGGGGATGTCGATGAGTCCGTCGAGCTCCTGGCGCGCCTTGCGGTAGGCGGCCTGGCGTTCGGCGGGCGTGGCGGCGGCGTCGGCGGCGACGGAGATCAGTTTGCGCGCGCGGTCGAGTGATTCGCGCTCGACGGGCGAGAAGTCGGACTGTTTCCGACGCCGCGCCTCGCGCTCTGCTGCGTCGAAGGCGGCCTCGTAGTCGCCGACGGCGTCGCGGTAGCGCTCGAACTCGAGTGGGTCCAGCTTCTGGTCGGCCGACGTCGGGCGCAGGTCGTCGGCGCGGATCTTCGCGCGATGGAACGCGAGCGTCAGCGGCTCACGCATGTCGGTCATCATGGGGAACTCGATCAGCGTCGCCAGGTCGAGTTCGTACCCGAACCATCGCTGATCTATCGCGTCGTGCTTCTCGAGCACCTTGGTGACGGACGCCTTGTCGGCCTGGGTGAGTCGTAGCTGTTCGGTCTGCGCGCTCGCCTTGACCCGGGCGAGTTCGATCTTGTCGCGTCGACGCTTCTCGTTGTACCGCGCGAGCGAACCGAACCAACCACCGGCGACTCCACCGATCGGAAATATCAGCCACCAGTAATCGCCCGCGAAGTGCAGGAACTGATCCATGAGACAACAGTACCCACGTCACGGGCCCCGACTACCGTGTCAACATGGCCAAAGCCGACGCCCCGACGCTGCTGTTCGACACCGTCGATGACTGGCAGAGTTGGCTGGCCGACAACCACGACTCGTCGCCTCCTGAGCCGCGCGTCCTACAGATCGGGGATCGGTAGGTCGAGGTTCGGAGCGATGATTCCGCCGTCGACCTCGAGCACCTTTCCGGTCACGTAGGCACCGGCAGGTGACGCGAGGTAGACGGCCGCGGCGGCGATGTCTTCGGGCTCGCCGAGACGGCGCATCGGTGTCGCGTTCTCGATCGCGGTCCGCATGGTGTCGTCGGCGGCCACGATGTCGAGGGCCGACGTCAGGATCGCCCCGGGCGCGATCGCGTTGACCCGGATGCGCGGATTGAGGTCCATCGCCGCGAGCCGCGTGTAGTGCGCGAGCGCGGCCTTGGCCGTGCCGTATGCCGCGTACGCCCGGCCCGGCAGCCGCCCCACAGCAGAAGTGATGTTGATGATCGATCCCGAGCCCGCGGTCTCCAACACCCTCGGAACCGCAGCCGTGACCAGCGCATGAGCATTGGCGACGTTGAAACCGAACGCATCGCTCAGATTCTTCGGTGAGGTGTCGAGCAGCGGTCGTGGCATCGCGCCGCCGACGTTGTTCACGACGGTGTCGAGCCGTCCAAACGTGTCGACGGCGGTCTGCGCGAGCGCCGCTGCAGCGTCGGGATCGGAAAGGTCGGCGACGACGACGCGCGCACGCCTATCTCGGTCGGCGACCTCGGCGGCCACCTTCTCCAGTTCGCTTTCGCTGCGCGCGGAGATCACCACATCGGCGCCCGCCTCGGCGTACGCGACAGCGATCGCCGCTCCGAGGCCGCGCCCCGCACCCGTGATGATCGCGACGGTGTCGTCGAGTCGGAATCTGTCCAGGATCACGACTCCCGACAATGCCACAGAACTGCAACACGTTCTAGATTTTGGCAAAGGGGCGCGGTATGAACTACGACGACCGGCCCGCCACCCAATTCATGTCGGGGTAGCGGTCGCCTGCGGGGCGCAGCGTCGACAATCGCTCGAGCTGATCTGAACTCAATTCCACCGACAGCGCGCCGAGGTTCTCGTCGAGGTAGCGCGTGCGCTTGGTGCCGGGGATCGGGACGACGTCGTCACCCTGAGCCAGCAGCCACGCCAACGCGACCTGACCCGGCGTGGCGCCGACCTCGGTTGCCACGGTGCGTACCTCGTCGACGAGAGCGAGGTTGTGGTCGAGGTTCTCGGCCTGCCACCGCGGGAGCGTCGAACGGAAGTCACCGTCGGAAACCTGCACTGCCGCAGCAGATCCCGTCAACATGCCGCGACCAAGCGGACTGTAGGGCACCATCGTGACACCCAGTTCACGCGCGGCAACCACATCCGACGATTCGACGTCGCGACTGAACAACGACCACTCCGACTGCAATGCCGCGATGGGGTGCACCGTCGCTGCGCGACGCAGGGTGTCGGCATTGGCCTCGCTGATCCCGAGCTCGCGAACCTTACCGGCGGCCACCGACTCTGCCATCGCCCCGACAGTCTCCTCGATCGGCAGCTTCGGGTCGACGCGATGCAGGTAGTAGAGGTCGATGGTGTCGACGCCGAGACGTCGCAGCGAGGCATCGACGGCGGACCGCAGGTACTCCGGCGAACCGTCGACTTCGCCGTTGGGATAACCGGTTTCGGGATCGATCTCGATACCGAACTTGGTCGCGAGCACCACGTCGTCTCTCCGGTCGGCCAGAACCTGCGCGAGCAGTTCCTCGTTGGCGCCCACGCCGTAGACGTCGGCGGTGTCGAGTTGGTTGACCCCGACATCGAGTGCGTGATGCAGCGTCGCCCTCGCCTCGTCCTGGTCGGCCTCGCCGTAAGCGAAACTCATTCCCATACAACCGAATCCGAGCGGTGAGACCTCGAGGGAACCGATGCGCCTGCGGTTCCGGGTTGTCGAGTCTGTTGATGCAGTCATGGCTGAGTCCTTCCGCCGTAGGTGGCGATCTTGTATTCGGTTGCTGCCAGCGACAGCGTGAGTTCGGAGATCTGGCGTCGAATGGTGTCGCGGTGTTCTAGCAGCATCTCGAGCCGCTCCGGCACGGTGTCGTCGCCCTCGTCGACGAGTTCGACGTAGTGCTGGAGGTCGCGAATGGCCATGCCCGACAGTCTCATTCGTGTCACGAAGACGAGTCTGCGCACGGCGTCGGCGTCGTAGAGCCGGTTTCCCGACGCGTCGCGGGGCACGTCGACGAGTCCGATTCGCTCGTAGTACCGCAGTGTGTGCGCCGAGACGTCGAGCATCGCGGCGGTCTGTGCGATGGTCAGCGGTTCGTCGATCTCGTCGGCTTCGACAAGGCGGTGGATGACCTCGACCGACAGTGGACCGTCGAGTTCGTTCAACGTGGCCAACGCCCTGCTCATGAGGTGATCTGTACTCATGACAGCAACGCTAGGCCTTAGCCTCGATCCACCGATTCGTATTCGTTTGGGCGGTGAGGGATAGACGAAATGCCCTGTCTGAGTGACAGAATGGGA
>NZ_LZMO01000025.1:0-31388 GCF_001665715.1 Gordonia sp. 852002-10350_SCH5691597 | reverse complement strand
CGTTCGGCCGAAATATCGCATTGACGATCTTTCGTCGAAGAAACAACTAGGGTCGTCGACGTGGGCGGCCGGGGTGAGAGTGGATCGAGAGATCCGTCCCAGGGGCAACCCCTGGGTACACATCACAGTTGGTTCCTGCGTCCGACGCCGCTCCGCACGCTGCGCGTGCCAGCCGGCGACGAGTACTCGGCTCGTGGTCACCCCGGCCGTCCATCCGCCCCCGTCACGCCCTCCGCTCCAGTCACGGCTGCCCGATCACGATGACCCGACCGCAACCGCCGTTCACCGCCAATCAGGTCAGTGTCCTCGCAGCGGCCATCGCCGACAGGATCGTCGACTGGACGTGGCCCGCGGTCGTTCGAGCTGCCGGCATCGAGCTACCCGCGGAGATCTGCGTCGACGTCGCACAGCAGGCCTTCGCCCTCGCACCGGACGAGCCCGCGCACACCGGTGAGATCTTTCGGCTGGCGCTGATTCCCTGGACGGTGCCCGATCCGCCTGCCACGCGCGTCGTCGAACTTCCCGGTCCGCCACCAGCGCCGTCACTCGCCAACGACCTACCCTCGCTGTCCGACGTCGAACAGTTCGCCGTATGGCTGGACTTCACGGTGCCCGAACTCGAATGGTTCGCCGATCGCGGTACCTGGTTGCGTACCGCGAACCCGCGGCTGCGGCACTATCGGGTGTTCCGCCGCGAAAAGCGATCCGGGGTCCGCGTCATCGAGGCACCCAAGCCCCGGATGCGTGAGACACAGCGTCGGCTCCTGCACAGGCTCGTCGGCCGAATCCCCGCTCACCCGGCCGCGCGCGGATTCGAGCCGGGCTCCTCACCTGCCGCCTTCGCGTGGCCGCACAGCGACCGTACGACGGTGCTGCGCGTCGACTTGTTGCACTGCTTCGAATCGATCGGGGTGGGCCGGGTCCGTCGGATCTTCGACGACGTCGGCTATCCACTGCACATCGCACGTCTTCTCGCCGAACTGTGCACGACGTCGACACCCGCCGACCAACTCTCGGGAATCGACTATGCGCATGCGAGCCTGCTCCGTCGACGCCATCTCCCCCAGGGCGCTCCGACGTCACCGCATCTCGCGAATCTCGCTCTCGCACAGGTGGATCGACGTATCGCAGGCTATGCCAACGCCAACGGCCTGCGCTACACCCGATACGGCGACGACCTCGCGGTCTCCGGCGACGACCTCGACTCCGCGCGTGCACTGTGGACGGTTACGCGCATCGTCGACGACTGCGGTTTCGCGGTCAACACCTCGAAGACCCGCGTGATGCATCGCCATCAGCAGCAGCGGCTGGCAGGACTCGTCGTCAACGACCGTCCCCGGGTATCGCGACATGACTACGACGCCCTGCGGGCGCTGCTACACAACGCTGCGCTGACCGGTGCACATGCGCAGAACCATCACGGGCACAGCAACTTTCGTGCCCATGTCTACGGCTTGATCGCCTGGATCGGGGCCACCGGAGAGGTCCGCAGACAGCGCCTGCTCGACATGGCCGACCGCATCGACTGGACTGCGTGACTCTTCGGCCCCGAACTCACCGCGTGGGTGTCACCACCGCGAGCGCGGAACATCGAAGTCGCGGCAGATCGCCACCCAGACGTCACGGGGATCGACGCCCTCTTCGATGGCTTGAGCCCCGGTCCGGCCACCGAACTCGATGAGCACGTGATCGGCCAGGATCGCATCGGCCGACGACACCCCGAACTGGGTTGTCATCAGCTCCGTGAACTCCGTGAGACGCACTCGGCCAGCCTACGTTCCCGCGGACGCGAGCACACCGCGTAGCACGTCGATCGGGTCGGTCACCGCGGTCGCCGACCGTCGTGCCGCCGCAGCAGCAGCGGCGTGGCCAGGATCGCGCAGTACCGCCTCGATCGCTTCCGCAATCGACGTGGAGTCGGCGGGCCGAACAAGCACGCCACTGCCCTGCCTGCTCACCCGATTCGCCAGTTCCCACTGGTCACCGCCGCCGGGAACGACGACGACGGGGACTCCGGCCAACAACGACTTCGCGAGCATTCCGTGGCCACCCCCGCACACCACCAGGTCAGCATCGGCAAGCAACTCGTCCTGACGACCGAGTCCGAAGCTCACCGACGCCGCGCCTGCACGCGCGAGTGTGTCCTGTGCAGGCGGGTCCAGTGACGAGATCACGGCCCGTATCGGGGTCCGTGACGCTATCGCGCCGAGTGCGCCGAGTGTCTCGTCGAGCAGATCCTGACAACCGGTGACCGCGGTCGACGGCGCTACGACGACCAGCGGCCCTTCGCCCGAGGGCCGTTCGAAGATCTGAGCGGTCGGCTCCCAGAGCAGCGGACCGACGAGATGGGTGTCGCGCGGCCAATCCGGTCGCCAGACCTCCAAGGCGGGAAGGGTCGCGATCAGTCGGGCGGCAGGCGACGGTACCCGATCCGTAAGACCGATGCCGCTGCGCGCCGCGGCGCGCTGACGCACACCGAGCGCGACGGAACGATTGCTCGCGGCGCGCATCGCTATATCGCGCAACCGGCCTCGGAATCCGTGGCCGGGCGCCATACCTGCCCCGACCGGCGGCAGCCCCTTCGACGGCGCGTACAGCGGGTGCGGCGACAGTTCGACGAACGGTAACCCGGTCAGCTCTGCGGCCCACGATCCGGCAACGGTGATGACGTCCGAGACCACCAGGTCGATACGTCGACTCGCCAGCACCGGCGCGAGACGGACTGCCATGCGGGCTGCTCGCCCGCTCAGCTTCTCCCCGGCGTCGAGGTCATCGTCGGCATCGTCCGGGCGCAGTTCCGGGAGCTCTGCGATGTCGATGCCCCGACTACCGGCCGCGGCGTACCACTGCGTGCCGGTGAATACGGTCGAATGCCAACCGATGTCGCGGCAGCGCTCGGCGAGTGCGAACGCCGGAAAAGCGTGCCCGGCGTCTGGTCCGGCAACGATCCCGACGCGGGGCGGTGTACCCGTCAGTTGCTGGTGGGGGGCTCGGTCGCGGGCTGCGTCGGCTGCTGGGCAGGGGCCGCGTTCTGAGCCGGCTGCGCCGCCGTACCACCGGACGGTAGTGCTCCGCCGTTCATGCTGGCCCTGATCTGCTCGAGGCGAGAGTGGCCTGCCATCTGAACGCTGGCCTGCTGCACTTCCTGCATGCGACCCTGAACGCTGTTCTTGGCCAGTTCGGCTGAGCCCAGTGCGTTGGCGTAGCGGCGTTCGATCTTGTCGCGAACCTGATCGAGGTTCGGGGTGTTTCCGGGTACCGACAGTTCGCTCATCTGGTTGAGCGAGGCCGACACCTGCTCCTGCATCTTGGCCTGCTCGAGCTGGCTGAGGAGCTTCGACCGCTCGGCAAGCTTCTGCTGCAGAATCATCGCGTTGCGTTCGACAGCGTGCTTGGCCTGCTCGGCGGCCTGCAACGACTGATCGTGAAGAGCCTTCAGATCTTCGACGCTCTGCTCCGCGGTGACGAGCTGCGCGGCGAACGCCTCGGCAGCGTTCGTGTACTCCTGGGCCTTCTGCGTGTCGCCTGCGGCTGTCGCCTGATCAGAAAGAGTCAGCGCCTGACGGGTATTCGCCTGCAGCTTCTCGATCTCCTCTAGCTGCCGATTGAGCTTCATCTCGAGCTGACGCTGATTGCCGATGACGGCGGCCGCCTGCTGGGACAGCGCTTGGTGCTGACGCTGCGCGTCTTCGATCGCCTGCTGGATCTGGATCTTCGGATCGGCGTTCTCGTCGATCTTCGCGTTGCCTGCTGCCATCAGGTAGCGCCACAGCTTCACGAACGGATTCGCCATGCTCTTCGTCAACTCCATTCAGCGTCGTCGAACCTCGGTCCGACAGGTCTTATCGATTCAGCGGTCTCAACGACTCGGCCGCTCTTGTCGATGCAGCGGGGTCTGTCGATGTACTGAGACCAATCTAGCGCCTACCCACCGACAGATTGGCACTTGTCAGGCAGCGGCAAGCGCAGTGGTCCGGTGAGTGTCGGGCGATGGGATGACGACCTTCGGTGAACCGAGACCCGATTCGCCCGCCAATGCCATCGCATCGGCGTCGGCTGTTTCAGGTCGCATGGCCGTGCCGACGTCGAGAAGCAGGTCGGCGATCTCGACGTCGAGAGCATCACAGATCGAGGCGAGCAGTTCGCTCGACGCCTCTTTCTGGCCGCGTTCCACCTCGGACAGATATCCCAGACTGACCCGTGCATTCGTGGATACTTCGCGCAGCGTTCGGCCTTGCTGGGTACGCACCCGGCGCAAGCTGTCGCCTAGCGCTTCGCGCAAGAGCATCGCCATCGAGTCTCCTCTCGGTGTCTGTGTCGTGGTCTGTGTCGTGTGTCTGTCTCTTGTGTCCGTTCGGCTTCAACGCCGGAGACAGCCGATACGTTCCCGAACTTTCGCACACCGTCCCCCGTGTGTCTGCACGACACTAGTCCAAAGTTCCGACAGTCGCCGTACGCCGTTCGTCCGCGCGTCGCAACTGCACGCGACGTCGACTAGTGGCGCGTACCCATCACACGGTGTCGGAATGGCGGTGCGGCGAAGGCGGAAGGGAGTCAGAAGTCTTGCGGGACCCGGGGGCCTTGCGTAGCGAACCGGTCGTCGAGTCCGACCGAGCTGCCCGAACGCGCACGCGTAGCGCCTGCCAGGTGTAGTCGACGCCCGTCACCACGGTCACAGCAACGGCGGCCCACATGATCACCATCGCGATCGTGTGCCACGGACCGTGCAACGGAAGCACCAGGAGCCCGATACCGACCGACTGCAGCAACGTTTTCAGCTTGCCGCCGCGGCTCGCCGGGATCACCGCGTATCGAATCACCCAGAAGCGCAGGAGCGTCACCCACAACTCGCGGACCAGGATGATGCCGGTCACCCACCAGCTCAGATCACCCAGGATCGACAGACCGATGAGCGCCGCACCGATCAGCGCCTTGTCGGCGATCGGATCCGCCATCTTCCCGAAGTCGGTCACGAGTCCGCGTTCGCGGGCCAGCCTGCCGTCGACTCTGTCGGTGAATGCAGCACCCGCGAAGATGACGGCGGCGACAACCCGCCACACCGCGTTGTGCCCGCCGTCGATGAAGAGCACTGCGATGAACACGGGAACCAGCACGATGCGGAACACCGTCAGCGCATTGGCGATGTTGACCACCGGCACCGGGTCGACCGGGTCGGCGATGTGATCGGGAGTCCGCACCCCTCCAGCGTATCTGTCGCGACTAGGCTCATATGCCGTGCCCACTGCCGAACAGGAAACGGTGCCCCTCATTCGACGCGCCCGCACGTCCGACGTGCCCCGCATCAAGGAGCTCATCGACCTCTACGCGGGCAGAATCCTGCTCGAGAAGAACCTCGTCACGCTGTACGAGTCAGTCCAGGAGTTCTGGGTCGCCGAGCTCGACGACATCGTCGTGGGTTGCGGTGCGCTACACGTTCTCTGGGCCGATCTGGGCGAGGTACGTACCGTCGCGGTCGACACGCGCTTCGCCGGCCGCGGGATCGGGCACCTGCTGGTGGGTCAGCTCATGTCGGTTGCGCGGGAACTCCAACTATCCCGAGTGTTCGTGCTGACCTTTGAGACCGCCTTCTTCGGAAGGCACGGGTTCCGCGAGATCCAGGGCACGCCTGTCACCCGCGAGGTGTACGAAGAGATGTGCCGCTCGTACGACACCGGCGTCGCCGAGTTCCTCGACCTCAGCTACGTCAAGCCGAACACCCTCGGCAACACCCGCATGCTCGCCCATCTCGACAAGAGTTCTACCGAACCTACGCCCTGACCCGGGCAAACACCTTGACCAACCACACACCAGGAGCGACATCGTGGCGATCTTCGCAGTCCACTACACCTACGGCCCGGCCAAAGCCGCCGTGCGAGACGAGCACCGGGCATTGCACCGCGAGTGGTTGGCCGAGGAGTTCAAAGCAGGCAACGTGCTGATGACCGGCCCCTACCCCGACGGCTCGGGCGCGTTGATCCTCGTACGGGGCACCGACCTCGACGAGGCTGAGGTGTTCATCGCCAACGATCCGTTCAACGCGCACCAGGCCATCGACGGCGTCCGGGTCGTCGAGTGGACCCAGGTGTACGGCCCCTTCACCGACTAGCTCAGCCCGCCGCACACCCGGGCAGGTCGACGACGCTACTCGTCGTGTCGGACCACCGGTTCGCTCGACGACGCACCCTTGCGCTTGGACCAGAGCAGGCTCGCCACCGTGGTGATCACGAGTGTCGCGAGGATGACCGACAACGACAGCACCGTCGAGATCTCCGGTACCGCGACGTGCTCGCCGCCGTTGATGAACGGCAGCGTGTTCTCGTGGAGGGCGTGCAGCACCAGCTTCACGCCGATGAAGCCGAGGATGAACGAGAGACCGTAGGACAGGAACACCAGCCGGTCGAGTAGCCCGCCGAGCAGGAAGTAGAGCTGTCGAAGGCCCATCAACGCGAATGCGTTGGCCGTGAACACCAGGTACGGCTCCTGTGTGAGGCCGTAGATCGCGGGAATCGAGTCGAGCGCGAACAAGACGTCGGTGAAACCGATGACGATCAGGACGAGCAGCATCGGCGTGGCCCACCGCTTGCCGTTGATCCGGGTGAACAGCTTGTCTCCGTCGTATTCGTCGCTGGTGCGCAAACGCTTCTTGAGGAACCGCTCGAGCCTCGTCTCGCGCTCCTCCTCGTGCTCGACGGGGTCGTCGCTCTCTCGGAGCAGCTTGATCGCCGTGAAGATGAGGAAGGCGCCGAAGAGGTAGAACACCCAGCTATAGGCGTTGATCGCTGCGGCGCCGACGGCGATGAACGCGCCGCGCATCACCAGCGCCATCACGATGCCGAGAAGCAGTACCTTCTGTTGGTACTCGCGGGGCACCGCGAACTTGCTCATGATGATCACGAACACGAAGAGGTTGTCGACGGACAGCGCCTTCTCGGTGACGTAGCCGGCGAAGTACTCACCGCCATAGGTTCCGCCCCATTGCCACCAGACGAAGAGACCGAAGACGACGGCGATCGAAATGTAGATTGCCGACCACATGCCGGATTCGCGGAGCGACGGCGCGTGTGGAACGCGGACGTGGGCGAAGAAGTCGAAGACGAAGAGGCCGAGGATCACCACACAGGTGATCGCCCAGACGGTGGGTGAAACATTCACGAAAGGTCTACCTCCAGCGCGCAGCACAAAACGGTTGCGATGCCAGAGGTCTCTCCCGCCCGGCGCCGCCTCGTACTGTGCAGCGATGAATCCGGACCAGTTGTCCGGGCTGGGGGTGTCGCGCGATGATCTGCATCGTCGACCTCCCGACCGTATTGACGGACAGACTGCGAGGTTGGGGATACTCCCCTCTTCGATCTGCCGACCACTTTAACAGTTGAATGAAGCCGAGGTATATCCCGTTCGTCCGCTATGCCCGAAATTGGCTATTCGTCGCTGCTCGCCGTGTCGCCACCACCGGTGATCGACGCGATGACCCCTGCGAGATCGTCCGGCTTCACCAGTACCTCACGCGCCTTCGACCCCTCGCTCGGACCCACGACACCGCGTGTCTCCATGAGGTCCATCAGTCGCCCTGCCTTGGCGAACCCGACGCGCAGCTTGCGCTGCAACATCGACGTCGAGCCGAACTGGCTCGACACGACGAGTTCGATGGCCTGCAGTAGATCGTCGAGATCGTTGCCGATATCGCCGTCGATGTCCTTCTTGTCGCCGGCCTTGGCTGTCGTCACGCCCTCGGTGTACTCGGGATCGGCCTGCTCACGTGCGTAGTCGACGACGGCGGCGATCTCCTCGTCGGTGATGAACGCTCCCTGCATACGGACAGGCTTGTTCGCGCCCATCGGAAGGAACAGTCCGTCGCCCATGCCGATGAGCTTCTCGGCGCCCGGCTGATCGAGGATGACGCGCGAGTCGGTCAGCGACGACGTCGCGAACGCCAATCGCGACGGCACGTTGGTCTTGATCAGACCGGTGACGACGTCGACGGAGGGTCGCTGAGTCGCCAACACGAGGTGGATACCGGCAGCACGTGCCTTCTGCGTGATGCGGACGATCGCATCCTCGACGTCGCGTGGGGCGGTCATCATCAGGTCGGCGAGCTCGTCGACGATGGCAAGGATGTACGGATACGGCTTGTAGACGCGTTCGGAACCGAGTGGCGTCGTGATCTCACCTGAGGCCACCTTGCTGTTGAAGTCGTCGATGTGGCGCACCCGCGACGCCTTCATGTCCTGGTAACGCTGCTCCATCTCTTCGACGAGCCACGCGAGCGCAGCAGCAGCCTTCTTGGGCTGCGTGATGATCGGCGTGATCAGGTGCGGAATGCCTTCGTACGGCGTGAGTTCCACCATCTTCGGGTCGATGAGGATCATCCGCACCTGCTCCGGCGTGGCGCGCGTCAGCAGCGACACGAGCATCGAGTTCACGAAGCTCGACTTACCCGAACCCGTCGAACCAGCGACCAGCAGATGCGGCATCTTCGCGAGGTTGGCGCTCACGAAATCGCCCTCGATGTCCTTGCCCAGGCCGATCACCAGCGGATGCGAGTCCTTGCGGGTCGACGGCGCCTTGAGGACGTCTGCCAAGCGCACCATCTCCCGATCGGAGTTGGGCACCTCGATACCGACCGCGGACTTACCCGGGATGGGTGCGAGCAACCGAACGTTGTCGGTGGCGACCGCGTAGGCGATGTTGCGCTGCAGCGCGGTGATCTTCTCGACCTTCACACCGGGACCGAGCTCCACCTCGTATCGCGTGACGGTCGGTCCGCGGGTGTACCCGGTGACCGCCGCGTCGATCTTGAACTGCTCGAGGACCCCGGTGATGCGATCGATCATGTCGTCGTTGGTCTCGCTACCACGCTTGGGCGGGTCACCGTCGACGAGCAACGTGGCCGGCGGTAGGCGGTAGTCACCTTCGACATCGGCGAGCACAAGGGCATCCGAGTCGGCGGCGGTGTCAACGGCAGGCTCCGGTGCTACGGGCTGTGCGGGCGCAGACGTCTCGCGACTGCGCGACTTGGCAACCTCGCCTGCGCGCTTGCGGGTCGTCCTGGTAGCCGGCCGCGCGATCTGCTCGGTGACCTCGTCGACGACGGGTTCGGTCAGCATGTCGTCGAAGTTGTCGGTCGGGGCGTCTGCGACGTCGACGGTCGGTGTCGGCACCGCGATGGGTGCGCTACGCCGATCCGAGCGCGCAGTGCGCCGCCGGGGACGCACCGTCGAATCGTCGTCGGGCGGGTAGTTCTCGTACGGGTCGTCGGAGCGGAGACCCGCCGAACGAGACCATCCACCGGTGGCGAAGTCGTCGTCAGCATCGACGGCGTCATCGTCATAGGCCGCATCGCCTTCGTACTCGGCGTCTTCGTACTCTGCATCGTCGTCCCACGGGAGATCGTCGTCGTCGATGCGCCCGCCGCCCAGTCCGAGCCAGCCCGCGGCAGCGTCGACGACCTCGCGGATCGTGCGGCCGGAGAGAATCAGGACCCCGAAAGCGATGCACAACACCAGGATCGGCACCGACACCCACGCGGTGACGCCCGCGGTGAGTGGCGTCCCGACGACGTATCCGACGAATCCGCCCGCATGTGACCGGCCGGGAAGGTCCTCGGGCGCCCCGGCCACCAGGTGCATCAGACCCAGCAGCGGCAAGACGATGAGCAATGTGCCACCGATGTACCGCGCGCGCTTCTCGGGGTTCGGACCCCGTCGCATCAGCACGATCGCGCCCGCGACGAGAGCGACGGGTACCAACAGTGCCGCGGTACCGACGACGGCCCGCACCAGAGCGTCGATGAACGCGCCGACCGGACCGGCCGCCCCAAGCCACACTCCGACAGAGACGAGCAGTGCCAGGGCGAGCAACGCCAGCCCCGTCCCGTCGCGCCGATGCGAATGTCCCTGTGCGCCGGGTGCGTGCCGGTCGCGACGGCCCTCGAAACCTGCGACGTCATCGGAGGTCAGGTAGCCGTCGTCGGTGACATCCCCGTCTCTGAAGTCCCCGTCCCTGAAGTCCCCGTCAGCGAAGTCCCCGTCAGTGAAATCCCCGTCGCCACCCGGCGCTGTCGTGGAGTGCCCGGTGCCCGCCCGTGCGACCGAACCGACCCCCCTCGCGAGCAGCGACCACGCACCGCCGAGACCACGGCCGACTCCCCGACCGACCACAGCGCCTGCGGAACGTCGACTGATGTCGGCGGACTGCTGCTTACGGGCCTGCTGTTGACGTCCCGAAGTCTGCTTGCGTGCCGAACCCTGCTTACGCCCCGACGACGTCGACGATGATGAGCGTGTACGTCCGGTAGTGTTCGCGCGCGATCCTGATGAGCGACTCCCCGACGCCGCAGTTTGGCGTCGCTCACCACCCGTGCGCTGCTGACGGCCTGTCCGTCCCCCCGTTGCACCCCGTCCCGCCGCTGCGCGCTGTCCACCGCTTGCGCGTGACGCGGCCGCGGCTGAACTCGTGCCTGCCTTCGAAGCCATACGGACAGACTAGTGGTCACCCATCACCTGAGTCACATGCACAACACAGGCAACACGACTGTGTGTCGAATTCGTAACCGTTGCCCGGATCACCCGCTACGACGCCGACGTACGAACACGCAGCTCAACGGAAGAATCAGCGGGATTCAGACGGGGAGATTCACACTGGGGAATTCATACGGAGCGGGTGGTTGCCAAGACCGCCGCGATCGCATCGGGATCGCCGGACCAGGTGATCGCGACGGGTGCGCGTCCGTAGGCAAACAGAAGCAACTCGCCGACGGTCCCAGTGGCCATCACCGGTTCACCTGACCCCACGACCAGCAGGTTCTCGCCGTCCGGTGTCGCGAGCGTGACCTGGGCAGGCATAGACCGCAGTGTGAGCTTCCCCATACCCTTCAGCGGGGTACGTAGTGCCTGCGTCATGTCAGCACTCAGCTCGCGAGGAGTCCACGGTCCGTCCGGGTCCGCACCACCGCGCAACACGTCCTCGTGGTGGATGAACATCTCGGCGAGATTGGCCCACCGGTCGACAAGGCGGAACATCGAATACCATGGCGGACCGTCGGCAACCTCCTCGACGAGGTCGGGCCATGGCTGGGCAGCGGTGTGCGCCTGCACCTTCTCGGTGTGCCCGGCCAACGGACTGACGACGATTCCGAGCGCTGCGTCGGGCCGACGCTCGCGGATCACCAGGTGTGCCGCGAGGTCGCGGGTATCCCAGTCGCCGCACAGCGTGGGCGCGTCTGGTCCGACGGTCTGCAGCGTCGCGGCCAACGCCGCCCGTTCCGACTGTGCAGGAGTCACCACTCCACCCTAGCCAGACCGGACTGCGTCGCGGTTCAGATCGATGGCAGCAGCAACGCCTTCTTCAGTCCCGCTATATCCGAATCGGAGAGCCGCAGTCCCTGGTGGACGTAGTTCTCGAAGCTGCCGTAGGTCTTGTCTGCAGCAGCAAACGCGGTGTTCAGCAGTCCGATGTTCACGCCGTTGAGAGGATCGTTGGGCGACGCGTGGCGGAAGGTGTTGCTGGCGAGGAAGTCGGCGTCGACGACGTGACGATCGACACCGAGAACGGTGAGCAGGACTGCCGCGAGCCACCCCGTACGATCTTTGCCCGCGCTGCAATGGAACAGCACCGATCCGCCTGCGCCAACGGTGTTCTTGATGTCGAGCAGCGACGCGCGGAATGCCTCGCGCGCGTGCGGATCGGTCACGAAGGCGCGGTAGGCGCTCGGCAGATCGACGAGGTACGACACCGGGACCGCACCGAGGACGTCGAAACTGTGGCGCGTGGCACCGGGAACCGCTTTGTCGGGCTGCACAGTGGACTCGAGCTGAGTGCGCAGATCGATGATCGAGCGCAGTTGGTGTCGCTCGGGCACACCGACGCCGGCGGGAGTGAGGGAAGCAAGATTCGCGCTGCGAATCACCTTGTCGGAGATGCGCATTCCGCTGATCGTCGTGTAGTTGGCAAAGGTGCGGGCGTTCTGGACACCGGGCACCGAGATGGCCAGCGGCGCGGGAGCGGCGTGCGCGGTGATCACGGCGGGAGCGGCCTGCGCCTGCGCTGCTGTCGCAACCCCGAGTGGGATCAGCGTGGTGCTCAGCACGGTCGCGGCGATCGTGATTCTCCTGGCTGCAGCTGTGGCACGAGACCGGGCGTCGCTACGCGTATTCGAAGTCACTTCGGGGCTGGCCTTTCGGGGCGTCATGTCACCTCACAACGAGACACCGCGCCCCGTCGCCCACCCGCGAAACCGCGGGCCGCAGTGAGCATATCGACTGGCGCCTCACGTCGAGACGTGAGACCGACCACAGCCCGTCACGAACCGACGGCAAGCACGGTCGGCACGATCATCGGGCGTCGACGATACGTGTCGGCAACCCAGCGTCCGACCACTCGTCGAATCGTCTGGGCGATCCGATGCGCGTCGGTAACCCCTTCTGCCGCAAGCGAATCGAGCGCCTGGTCGACCAGGTTCGCAGCCTCTTTGAGCGCTTCCGGATCGTCGGAGAAGCCACGTCCGGAGACCTCGGGCGGGCTGACAGCACGACCGGTGGCGGCGTCGATGGCGACCGTGATCGCGATGAACCCGCCCTCCCCGAGGACGAGACGTTCGGACAACGTCGACTCCCCCACGTCGCCAACCGACAGTCCGTCGACGTAGACGTGGCCGACGGGCACCCGTCCGACGATCTGCGCCTGACCGTCGACGAGGTCGACGACGACGCCGTCCTCGGCGAGCATCACGCGATCGGGGTGCACACCTGTCGCCACCGCGAGAGCCGCGTTGGCGCGCAGATGACGCCATTCCCCGTGCACCGGCATGGCGTTGGTGGGCCGCACGGCGTTGTAGAGGTAGAGCAGCTCGCCCGCCGAGGCATGCCCGGAGACGTGAACCTTGGCGTTCTGCTGAGTGATCACGGTCGCGCCTCGCTTGGCGAGCCCGTTGACGACGGCGAACACCGAATTCTCGTTGCCCGGGATCAACGACGACGCCAGCACGACGAGGTCGTCGGCGCGGATGTTGATCTGACGATGTTCGCCACGAGCCATCCGCGACAACGCCGAGAGCGGCTCGCCCTGCGAACCGGTCGAGATCAGCACCAACCGGTGATCCGGAAGCGTCGCGGCGGTATCCATGTCGACGACGACGCCGTCGGGCACGTGCAAATATCCCAGATCCTGGGCGATCTGCATGTTGCGCACCATGGACCGCCCGACGAAGGTCACACGCCTGTTGTGGGCATGCGCGACGTCGATGATCTGTTGGATGCGGTGCACGTGGCTGGCGAATGATGCGACGATCACGCGCTGCTTGGCCTTGCCGATGACCTGGTCGAGAACCGAGCCGATCTCGCGTTCCGGCGTCACGAACCCGGGGACCTCGGCATTCGTGGAGTCGACGAGGAACAGGTCGACGCCCTCGTCGCCGAGACGACTGAAGCCCGCGAGGTCGGTGAGGCGGTTGTCGAGTGGGAGCTGGTCGAGCTTGATGTCGCCGGTGTGCAACACCAGACCCGCTGGCGTGCGAATGGCCACCGCGAGCGCATCCGGGATCGAGTGGTTGACCGCGAAGAACTCGAGGTCGAAGGGCCCGTAGTCGAGCCGATCGCCCTCGCGCACCTCGACGAGCTTGGGCCGCAGACGATGTTCCTTGCACTTCGCGTCGACGAGCGCGAGAGTGAATTTCGCACCGACGACCGGGATATCGCTCCGCAAACGCAGCAGGAACGGCACGGCGCCGATGTGATCCTCGTGACCGTGGGTTAGGACAACCGCTTCGACGTCGTCGATGCGATCCTCGATGTAGCGAAAATCGGGGAGGATGAGGTCGACGCCGGGCTGCGCGTCCTCGGGGAACAGGACTCCGGCGTCGACGATCAGCAGCCGCCCGTTGTACTCGAAAACAGTCATGTTGCGGCCGATTTCGCCGATTCCGCCCAGCGCGACCACGCGGAGTCCGCCACGTGGCAGCTTGCGCGGCGTACCGAGCCGGTCGATCGCCGGGTCTACGGGAATCGACTCGCGACGCCCGGCCTGTCCTTGAGCCCCCGACTGTTTACCGCTACCCGAGGCTTGCGCATCGTCGCGACGCTCGTGCCTGCCGCGACGCCGACCACGTCCCGGGTTCTGTTCGCCGGATGACTTGGAACTCTGCTGCGCTGGTGCTTGTTTTTGCGCGGGCGCATCCTGCCCGCGGGTCTCACGCCGGGCGGCTTGCTGGGCAGGAGCTTCTTGCGCGGGAGCTTGCTGGGCATGCGCTTGCTTAGCGGGAGGTTCCTGGGCCGGCGCCTTCTTCTGCTCGGGTGCCTGCACCGGACGTTCCGCTGCCGGCGTGGGAGGTCCGGCTTGGCGTGAGGCGCTACGTCGACGTTGGATTGCCATCAGGCGAGCACCCCCGCCGCACGCAGGTCGGTGATCAGCGCTTCGATCTGCGGGCCCGTCGCGGGCACCTGCGGCAAACGCGGATCTCCGACGTCGAAGCCCAGAACACGTAGCGACGCCTTGACCATGGTCACCCCACCGAGGCGACCCATCGCATTGACCAGCGGGAGTATCGACGTGTTGATCGCGCGTGCTGCGACGAGATCGCCCTTCTCGACGGCGATCTGCATGTCTCGCAGACGATCGGGCACGAGATGTCCGATCACGCTGACAAATCCGGTCGCGCCCACCGAGAGCCACGGCAGGTTCAGTGCGTCCTCACCGGAGAGGTACTCGAGGCCGGTCGTCGCGATGATGCCTGCCGCCGAGTGCAGATCTCCCTTGGCGTCCTTGACGCCCTTGATGCGCGGGTGCTCGGCGAGCGCGATGAGTGTCTCGTTGGCGATCGGGACCACAGAGCGCGGTGGGATGTCGTAGAGCAGGACCGGAAGCGACGTCGAATCGGCGACGGCCCGGAAGTGTGCCAACAACCCCGCCTGCGGCGGCTTGGAGTAGTACGGGGTGACGACGAGAAGCGCGTGCGCACCGGCCTGCTCGGAGGCCTGGGCGAACCGGATGCTCTCGGCGGTGTCGTAGCTGCCCGCGCCCTGGGTGATGCGGGCGCGGTCGCCGACCGCCGAGAGTACGACGCGCAGCAGGTCGAGCTTCTCCTGCGGCGTGGTTGTCGGAGACTCGCCGGTCGTCCCGGAGACGACGAGTCCGTCGCATCCCTTGGACACCAAGTGATCTGCCAGTTCAGCGGCCTTGTCGAGATCGAGCGAGCCGTCGGCGCGGAAGGGGGTCACCATTGCCACCACGTTGGTCCCGAAGGGGTGCGTGTGCAGCTGCTGCGCTCCTGCGTTCATGGTGGTCAAGGCTACCGTGGCGCCGGGAGCGCTAGCGAGCGGGCCACATCAGCACGTGGCGCCGGGAGCGCTAGCGAGCGGGCCACATCAGCACGTGGCGCCGGGAGCGCTAGCGAGCGGGCCACATCAGCACGCGGCGCCGGGAGCGTGAACCAATTGGCCACGCCGTGCGGGATCTGCTGCTCAGCCTTCGAGCACGAACGGCGATGTGGCGACCTCGGTGCCGTCGGCGAGCGTGCCGATCTCGAAGTCGCCGAACACGGTCGGCGCGACGTCCATGAGTTGGCGCAGGCACTCGACGGCGAGCTGACGGATCTCGACGTCGGCGTGTTCGGTGGCGCGCATGCCGACGAAGTGTCGCCACGCCCGGTAGTTGCCGGTGACGACGATCTTGGTTTCGGTCGCGTTCGGCAACACCGACCTCGCGGCCTGACGCGCCTGCTTGCGGCGCAGGATCGCGTTGGGAACATCGGCGAACTTCGCCTCCAGGGCGTCGAGCAGCTCGCCGTATGCCTTGCGACTCGCGTCGGTGGCTTCGGTGAACAACGCCTCGAGGTGCGCGTCACCCTCGATTGCCGGTGGCGCGACCACGTTTGAGTCGTGCTCGGGGACGAACCTCTGCGAGAGCTGCGAGTACGAGAAGTGGCGATGCCGAATCAGTTCGTGGGTGCACGACCGTGAGATGCCGGTGATGTAGAAGGTCACATTCGCGTGCTCGAGGAGCGACAGGTGGCCGACCTCGAGGATGTGCCGCAGGTAGCCCGCGTTGGTCGCGGTACGCGGGTTGGGCTTGTCCCAGCTCTGATAGCAGGCGCGGCCCGCGAATTCGACGAGCGCCTCGCCGCCGTCGGCGTCGGTGCTCCACGGGACGTCCTCGGGCGGGTTGAACGTGGTCGCGGCGACCATCTGCACCTTCAACGGGACCATGTCCGACATGTCGCCTCCTCTCACCTAGTGGGCATCCATGATTCTCCATCAGCGCGAACACCACGCCCCGACCACCCCGTCGTCCGAGAACACTCTTGCGGCACCCGCGGAGTTTCTTCGCCGGTACTCGTGCCCGAGCGGGGACGATGAGTGCCATGCCCGATCTGCACTTCAGTTCTGTCCACAGCCAGCGCGCCTGGGTCGTCGACGGCCAGGTGACCTCCCGCGAACTCGTCGAGCACAGCCTGGCCGAGATCGCTCGCCTCGACCCCGCAGTCAATGCGTTCTCCGCTGTACTCCACGACGAGGCGCGAGCCGAAGCCGATCGACTCGACGCCACACTGCGCGACGGCGCCCCCGCGGGCCCGCTACACGGGGTACCGATCGCGATCAAGGACGAGAACGACGTGCGCGGTGTGCCCACGGCATTTGGTGGGGCGTCGGTGACCACGCCGGCACGGGCCGATTCGGAGGTGGTCACGCGCCTGCGCGACGCGGGCGCTGTGATCATCGGCAAGACCCGGATGCCCGAGTTCGGTATCTGGCCCTTCACCGAAACGGCGGCACACGGCTGGACGCGGAACCCGTGGGACCTCGACCGATCCCCCGCCGGCTCGAGCGGAGGTACCGCGGCAGCGGTCGCGTCGGGGATGGTGGCCGCAGGGATCGGCGGCGACGGCGGCGGGTCGATCCGTCTGCCGTCGAGCTGGTGCGGTCTGTTCGGACTCAAACCACAGCGAGGGCGGGTCAGTACGGCACCCAACCCCGACCTGTGGCGGGCGCTGGGCACCCTGGGTCCGTTGACCCGCACCGTCGCCGACAGCGCACTCATCTACGACGTGATCTCCGGCACGACGTCGACGGACAGGTTTCATGCCGCTGCGCTCCCCGGCTCCTTCGTCGACGCCGCGGCCACGCCGCCCGGACGCCTGCGAATCCGGCTGTCGTTTCGCAATCCGATGCGGGCGGGCATGGTCGACGACGAGTCGGCCGCGGCGATACGCGCGCTGGCCGACCACCTGCGCGAGGCCGGCCACACCGTCGTCGAATCCGATCCCGACTACCCGCTCCTGTCGGGGGTCTTCTCCGTGCAAACCGCGTCGGGCGTCTCCGAAGAGGCTGCGCGCGTGGAATATCCGGACAGGCTCGAGCGCAACACTCGACACATCGCCCGTGTCGGACGTGTCCTCCACGCGGGCGCCGGGTGGGCCGAGCGACGTGCGGAGCGGATCGCTGAGACGCTCCTTGCACAGATCTTCGACGACTACGACGTCCTGCTGACGCCGACCACCCCTACCACTGCCGTCAAGGCCGGACAGCTCGACCGGCACGGTTTCGTGGGCCTTCTGCGCGCAGCCGCCGAGACCGCGTCGTACACGGCGGCCTGGAACGTGCTCGGCAACCCTGCCGCGGCCGTACCCATCGGAGTGGATCGGTCGGGCCTGCCGCAGAGCGCTCAGCTCGTCGGACCGGCAAACAGCGAGTTGCTACTCGTGTCGCTGGCCACGCAGATCGAGGAGATCGTCGGGTTCGGCGAGCATCGGCCGAGCGTCACCGAACGGTGAGCACGCCGACCCTGCTCACTCGTCGAGGAGCGCTGTCAGCTTGGCGAGCGTGTCGGTCCAGTCGGACACGCTGATCGACGTGATGCCCAGCTCCATCACCGGCCGGTCGTTGCCGCCCTCGTCGAGCCGGTCACCGTAGAAGAGGATGTCGTCGACGGTGAGGTCGAGGATCTCCATCAGTCGGCGCGCACCGTAAGACTTGTCGATGCCCTTGCGGGTCACGTCCACAGACGTCGATCCGCCGCTGCGGACCTCGAGGTCGGGAAGACGTTCGGCCGCGTACGCGCGCAGCGACTCCTTCTTGCGGCCGTCGGGATCCCACGCCTTCTTCGCGTCGACGGGAGCAGCCTGCCCCAACGCGCTGAACGTGATCTGGCTGCCCCGATCCTCCAGTACCGGCCCCCACGTCTCGGTTTCCCACAGGCCGAGTTCTCTCGCGCCGGTCTCGAGCGTCGTCAGGGTGCGCTGCTTCTCGTCGTCGGTGAGGTACTCGGCGTACACGGTCTTCCATTCGGAGCCGTCCCACCGCACGTACTGCGTGCCGTTCGTGGGCATCAGATGCAGGTTCGCACGATTCACGCCGTCGCCGAGTCGGTCGAGCACCTGCACCCGGAACTGATCGAAGTTCCCGCCTGAGATGATGCACGCCATGCTGCGGTCGAGTAGTCGGCCGAAGACCTCGACCATGGAGTCGTCCATGGGGCTCTTCGACGGTGCCAGGGTGTCGTCGAGATCGAACATGACCAGTTGGTAGGTGCGCCCGTCGTGCGTGACCGTCATCGGTACCTCTCGTGAACTCCGCAGTGCGGTGAATGTGTGCCGTGGTGAATGTCTGCTGGATTGTCTCAAAGCCGGAAACAGCATGTCATGCCGAAGCCCTCACGGTGGCATGAGCCAACCGTCCGGCCAGATCGCCACGGGAGCCGACCTCGACGCCGTCGAGTCCGAGCCACTGCGCGGTCGTCGCGAGGTCGGTCGCGAGACGCTCGGCGACCATACTTGCGTCACGCCCCTCCTCGAGGTGGGCCGCAGGCACCCGGAGCACCCCCGCGGCGCGGTCGGCCTTGAGGTCTACACGCGCGACCATCTCATCGCCGAGCAGATAGGGATGCACGTAGTAGCCGTGTACGCGCTTGTGTTCGGGGACGTAGATCTCGATGCGATACCGGAAACCGAAGAGCCGCTCGGCGCGCGGACGAAAGAAGACCAGCGGATCGAAGGGCGAGAGCAGCGTCGACCGCCCGTCCGCAGTCGCGATGCGACGCGGAATCACGGTGTCGGCGTGCATAAACGCGGCGTCTTTCCAGCCACGCACCGACACCTGTTGCAGCACTGCGTCTTCCATCAACTCAGCGACGACGTCGCGGACCTCGGCGGGCTTGAGTCGGTAATAGTCGGCAAGGTCGGCGGCGGTCGCGATGCCAAGCGCCGCAGCAGCATTCGTCACCAACTGCCTGTGCGCATCGACCCTCTCGATGCGACGCTGCGCGACCTCGCCGACGACGCGCTCGGTGAGGTCGTAGTGGCGTCCGAAGTTCGCGTCTCGCACAGCCGACAACTCACCGGAGGCGAACATCGCCTCACACAGATGCTTCACATCGCCGCGATTCCACCAGCCGCCGGGTGAGCTGGGTTCACGCTCGATCCCGAGATGACTCTCGATCAGACGCGGCGTCGACGGCCCGATTTCGCCGATGAGCGCCCGAATATCCGCTGCGAGAACCCGGTTGTCGCGCATGAGTTCTCGAGTGTGAAGATACCGTCCGTCCCGATACTCCTCCATCCGCCAGCCGAACAACGGCCAGTCGTCGAGCGGGATCAGTGCGGCCTCGTGCGCCCAATATTCGACGAGTATCCGAGTGGACCGCCCGGGATGCCACGCGGCGCGGTCGAGCAGGGTTCGGTCGTAGGAGCCCAGCCGCGAGAACAACGGCAGATAATGCGCTCGCACCGCGATGTTCACCGAATCCATCTGGATCAGTCGCGTGCGTTCGACGATCCGCGACACCTGCCTGCGCGTCACGGTTCCCGCGGAAGGTCGAGGACCGAATCCCTGTGCGGTGAGGGCGATTCGGGCCGCCTGCGCGGCCGAGAGCTCGGGAGGTGCCATCGCGGAGACGATCAAGCTCCCCGACGCACATCCGACGCCGTGCGGTGACGCGAGTAGTCGACGAAGCGATAGCGAAGCCCGCCAGACGACGTCTCCCACGACGTGGCTTCCGCGACCTCCCACCCGTACGGGTCGATCTCGGGCGCAAACGCGTCGGCTCCCTCGACGAGCAGATCGATCTCGGTGACGTGCAACCGCGTGGCGTGTTCCATCGCGGCCTCGTAGATCGCGCCGCCACCCATCACCGTGACGGCGCCGACTATCCGATCCAGCGCTTCGCGCAGCGAGCCCGCGATCTCTGCCCCTGGCGCGACGTAATCGGTGTTCCGGGTGACCACGACGTTGCGGCGTTCCGGCAGCGGGCGGAATCGCTCGGGCAGCGACTCCCACGTCTTTCGTCCCATGACGACCGGGTCGGTGCCTGTCAGTTCGCGGAACCGGCGCATGTCCTCGGGGACACGCCACGGGATCGTGTTCTGACGCCCGATGGCGCCGACACGATCCTGCGCCCAGATGAGTGTGATGCCAGTGGCCATGGACAGAGACTACCGCCGTGGTCCGACAGGCTCTCCCAGCGCCGATCCGTCCCGTTCGGCCTTCGTCGAATCATCCTGCCCTGCACTGTTCCCGGCATCCGTGACACCACGAGACGGCGTCGTTCCCGTGGCGGCGACACCCGGCGCGTCGTCGCCCGGTCGACTGCCACCGCCTGCCGTGTCACCTACCGTCGCGGGAAGTTTCGCTCCGCCCTCCGGATGCACCTGCTGTTGTGCGTTGGGCCGCGTCAACTGTGGCGGCGTCGTCGAGGCTGCAGATGGGTCCGAATCCGACTGATCAGTCGGCGGTGTCGCATTCGCCGACGCCCCGCCCGATTCGACGCCCTGCGGCGCCATCGCGTCTGTTCCGCGCTGACCGGACGTCGAGATCGGATCGTCCACCACCGCGGATCGCGCCCGGGCGCTGACGGGAGCCGTCGGCGGGTCAGCGGCGGCGGAAGTCGCCGACAACTCGACATTCGAACTGAGCGACGAACCCGCTGAACTGCCGGGATGCGCGGCGTCGAACCAGCCACGGAAGCTGAACTCCGGCACCCCGAACGGTCCGCTGATTGCCGTTGTGCCGAGCGGCCGGTTGGACGGATCTCCGGTCTTCTGCGCGACGGCGTCGTCGATGCCCGTCGCCATGGCGATCGCGAGTGTGATGGCGTCACGCACCGGCGAGAACCGGAACCACTGCGCCGCAAGCGGTTCCCCGGGGCTGAGCTCTCGGTTGTAGCCCATCTCGATGATGGTCCGCAGTGGCATGTCCAGCGCGGTGATCCACGTCGCGGGTAGCACCCCCACCAGTGGAACGAGGATCGGCAGAACCTCTGCCGGAATCATGTAATAGTGCGTGTCGCCGTACTCGCCCTGATCGACGGTTCCCGGTGCGCCCAGCGGTGATTCAAACGGATAGAGGCCGTGCTGATAAGCGATGCCGAGAACCGCGTTCAGGTCGGCGATCACGTTGAGAGGGTGTGACGGGAAGTCCGAGAAGCCGTCGTACTGGAACTGATATCGGTTGTGCGGAAATGGCATTGGCCGTCGACGCAACTGTTTGTCGGCGCCGCGCCGTCCATGCTGATACCGAGGAACGGAATCGACAATCCTGCGAACCTCGCGAGGATCCCCCCGTTGGGCCTGTTCACGTCTGCGGCCAGAACGAAAGACACGTCGGGGGCCGACGCCCAGCCGACGCTCGAGAAGTAGTCGATCAGCGACCGCTTGGTGATCGCCGCGATCCTGGTGCTCTGCGAGTATCCGAACACGACGAGCTGATCGCCCGCGGCGGGCGTGCCGAACGAGAGATTGCGCGGACACGCAGTGGCACCCGATATGCAGGCGCTCAGATTCACCACTCCGAGCGCGACCGAACGATCGAAACTCAGGTCGCCCGCGGTGAAAGGCGCGAACTCCTCCGGCGTGTACACGGCGACCTTGTTCAGGTCGGCCGCGTCAACACCAATGGCCTGCGCGAGGTAGTTCGACGCGATGAGGTTCAGATAGGTGTCGACGAACTCGTCGGTTTGCGCTTGAGGACCGAAGTCCACCAAGGGATTCCAGGTACCACCCATGATGAGCGCCGTGACGGTCGCGGCGTTCGCCACCGTCATGGCGGCAGCCGCCCAGACAGCTCCGATGACGCCACCGATCGCCGACACCATCGCGGCGCAGACACGCAGAATCGATCCCATATGTAGTTACCAACCGATCGGGCCGACCGCTCCCGACCCGACTTCGATAGTCAGCCCGTTGGTCGCACGGTGCGCCCGATCAACGAGACCGGCAGAGTGCGGTTAGGCCCATCAGATCTCCGCTCGGCACGTGATGATGTAACACAAATCACACTTCAATACCATCGGTACTGAAAATCGGGCCGCGAGAAACCCTCCGTTCGGAGGACACGAACGGAGGGTTCTCGAATCAGATCGCGACAGGCGCTTTGATGCCCGGGTGTGACTGATAGTCGACGATCTCGACGTCGTCGAACTCGTAGTCGAAGATCGACTCGCGCGAATTCAGCCGAAGCGTCGGATACGGATACGGCTCACGCGAGAGTTGCCGGTTGACCTGGTCGACGTGGTTGTCGTAGATGTGGCAGTCGCCGCCGGTCCAGACGAACTCCCCGACGTCGAGACCAGCCTGCTGCGCCATCATGTGCGTGAGCAACGCGTACGACGCGATGTTGAACGGCACTCCGAGGAAGAGGTCCGCACTGCGCTGATAGAGCTGACACGACAGCTTGCCGTCGGCCACATAGAACTGGAAGAACGCGTGACACGGCGGTAGCGCCATCTGAGGGATCTCCCCCACGTTCCACGCAGACACAATGTTGCGTCGCGAGTCGGGATTGGTCTTGAGCATCTCGAGCGCCGCGGAAATCTGGTCGATGTGCTCGCCCGACGGCGTCGGCCAGCTTCTCCACTGGACGCCGTAGACAGGGCCGAGTTCGCCGTTCTCGTCGGCCCACTCGTCCCAGATCGTCACGCCCCTGTCCTGAAGCCATCGCACGTTCGAGTCGCCGCGCAGAAACCACAGCAATTCGTAGATGATCGACTTCAGATGCACCTTCTTGGTGGTGATCAATGGGAAACCCTGAGCGAGGTCGTAGCGGAGCTGGTGCCCGAACAGACTGCGCGTTCCGGTCCCGGTGCGATCGGCCTTGGGCGTGCCGGTGTCCATCACCAGACGCAGCAGGTCCTCGTATGGCGTCGGAATCGTCTCTGTCGAGCTGAGGTCGCGGATGGCCGTACTCACGACTTCCAGTCTAGGACCGCCGCACCTGCTCCCTGTGCCTGCGACACCCCTTGTGGGTTGCGTGTGGCTCGTGTGATGTGTGGTGACAACCGGCTACGCTCGACGCGTGCCGCCCCGCCCGCGTACCCGCGCCAACCGCTACGCACGACGTCGCAGGTCACGAGTCGCGGCGAAGTCACACGACCTGACTCCTCTCCAGTGGGAAGCACTTCAGGAGGCGTGGGGCGGATGCGCGTACTGCCACGCCGATGGTGTTGCGCTGCAACGCGATTGCATGCTGGCGATCTCCCGTGGTGGTCGCTACACCCTGAGCAACGTGGTGCCGTGCTGCCGCTCGTGCAATGCCAGCAAGTGCAATACCGAGGTGACCACGTGGATGCGTCGAAAGAAGCTCGACGAACGATTGTTCCTGGTCCGGCAGGCGCAGATCATCGCCGAACTGCGCGACACCGTCGACGAGGCTCAACCCACGGAGTGACCAGTCCTCGTGAGAACCGCCTCAAGAGAACACTGCGAGAGCTTTGCCGATGAAGTACACGCCGACGACGAGACACGTGATGATGGTGATCGGCGAGATGTTTGCCTCGAGCCACTCCCTGAAGTTGTTCAGCGCTGGATCGAGCCGGTGACCTCCCGCTACCGCGATGAGCAGCGGAAGCAAGATGCCGAGACTGGCGATGAGGACAAAGATCACCAGTACTATCCACGCCTCTGGCCGGTTCCCGGTGTCCTCGGCTATGCGCGCCCCCGCGCCCAAACTGAGTGGCACGTTCTTCACGATTGCCACCGCCTCGATGAGTCCGAGCCCCAACACCGACAGCCCCGACATCGCCGTCACCCTGGCCAGCAGTTTCGCTTCGCTTGCCGGCTCACCGGGTGCGGGTCGCTTTCGCCAGGCAACCACTGCGAGTCCAAGGAATATCACCCCGAGTATCAGGGTGAAGATCTTGACTCCGTCATCCGTGGCGGCGGGTGAATCCTCTTCTGCCACGTCGGTCACCGCGACCGCGATGCCCGTCACGACGAGCAGACTGACGATCCACCCCACAGCAAAGAGGACCGCTTTGGCGCGGCCGTGTTCGGACAACAGGAGCACGACACCCGAGATGATCGCGACCGGACTGATCGCGACCGTCACCGCGATCGGCAACACATCTCCAACGGCGGTGGCGATCACGCCGGCGCTCCCATCACGACGCCACTGCCTGCCACGACGAGCCTGAACCTCTCACAATTGACGCCCTCCGCACTCACCGACGATCGACTGCGCAAGTCTTCCAGCAGTTGCGCAGATTCGTCGTAGTTCATTGCAAAGTCGGCACAAACTGCGCGGTGGTGGCGCTTGTCGAAACTCGACGTTCCACACGCGTCTCGAGTCGGCAGATGCGGCTGAAGTACCAGCATCGTTTGCCAATTCGAGCCGCGTCTGTGATGTCGATCTGCCTCGGGGAGCCTAGTCCGAGAGCCCCGCGGCCACGGTCGCGCCGAGCTCCCAGCACGCCTCGAGGACCGCCTTGTCCGGCTTGTTCGACGCGATCACGTACTCCGCGGCCTTCTCCCAGCCAAGCCCCGCAGCGATCCGGTCGACAGCGTTCACCGCACCTTCCGTCCCCTCGTTGCCGTGAAGGTAGAGGCCGAACGGGCGACCGCGCGTCGAGTCAAGGATCTGGTAGTACGAGCAGTCGAAGGCGTGTTTGAGTGCACCCGAGATCGACCCGAGGTTCGCCGGGCTGCCGAGGACGTAGCCGTCGGCGTCGAGGAAGTCACTCGTCGACACAGACAGCGCGGCCCGGCGCACGACGTCGACCCCCTCGATCTCGGGGTCGGTCGCGCCGGCCACCACCGCCTCGAACATCGCCTGGCAGTGCGGCGACGCCGTGTGATGGACGATCAGCAGGCGACTCATGATCTACTCCCCGAGGTCATCGTGTCCGTCCGGAAAACGCCAGGAGCCGATCGGCCGCGCTCGACGAGTCAGTGTCGGCGCACTCGACTGCAGGTCCGAAAAGGCCTCGGCCCCTGAGCTGTTCGATGAGAGGCGACGCGCCGCTGAGAAGGTACTCGACGAGTGCGTCCGACGGCTCCCATTTGATTCCAATACCGACGCAGAGATCGTGGGTGTGCAGCGCGAGATCCATGACGCGCATGATCAGCAGGTCGTCACCCGAGCGTCGCCCGGCCCGATGATCCACGGCAGCGCTGAGGTCGGCGGCCGCGGCGGACTCGCGCAGCATGGTTTCGTAGCACCAGAACTCACCAACCGGATCGTCGACGATGTAGTCGGTGTCCCTGGTCGTCTCGACATCGGCGGCACTCGCACCGGCCAGCAGCATCGCGTATCGATGGCCTCCGCCGGTGACGTGATTGATGAGGTCGCGGTTGGTCCAGCCATCGGCGCCGCTGCGGCGATCGAGCGCAGCCGGACCGACCTGTGCGAGCGCGTCGGCCCAGAGCTGCTCCGCATCCAACAGCGCACGGACAGCGTCGCTCATGCGCTGGGCCGATCTTCACGACCATGGAACTGGGCCACAGCACGTTTCATCATCTCTCTGGCTCGAGAGCGATCGCCCGCATAGTCGTAGGCACGTGCGATCCGATACGTGTTGTGCCAATCGGACGGATTGGCTTCCCACTCCTGCTTGACCTGTGCGAACAGTTCGTCCGCGGCGTCGCGTTCGATACGGCCGGACGCTCGACGCGGCAGGTCAGAGACGTTGAGTTCGCGCCCCTCCTGCGCCATGATCCGCGCAAGTTTCTGATGTTCGATACCCGCACGCAGCGTCGACCAGATCAGCCACGCACCGAGGAACGGCAGGATCAACACACCGATGCCGAGCCCCACCGCCACGACGCCGCCGTGCGCGATGAGTTGCACTCCGGTCCTGCCGAGCAGCACGAAGTAGACGATCATCGCGACAACGAGAAAACCGATCATCCACACGATCGGGCGGGCATCGCGCTGCGTCGGATCCTTCTCTTGTTTCTTGCTCGGCTCGGCAGACATCGGCAGTTACAGGTCCATCAGTTCGTCGAGTCCGACGGTCAGGCCCGGTCGGGTGCCGATCTGGCGAACGCCGAGCAGCACGCCAGGCGCGAACGAACTGCGATCGATCGAGTCGTGGCGGATGGTCAGCGTCTCACCCTGCGTGCCGAGGAGGACCTCTTGGTGCGCGACGAGGCCGGCGAGTCGGACGGAGTGCACGCGCACGCCATCAACAACAGCCCCGCGCGCACCGGGCAGTTCCTCGGTCGTGGCATCGGGGCTCGGTCCGACGCCCGCCTGGGCACGCGACTCGGCGATCAGCGCCGCGGTTCGGTACGCGGTGCCCGACGGTGCGTCGGCCTTCTGTGGATGGTGAAGCTCGATGACCTCGACGGAGTCGAAGAAGCGAGCCGCCTGCTGTGCGAAACGCATCGACAGGACGGCTCCGATCGCAAAGTTGGGTGCGATCAGCACCCCTACGCCGGGTGCATCCGACAACCACTCGCGCACCTGTGCAAGACGTTCCGCGGTGAAGCCGGTGGTTCCGACGACCGCGTGAATTCCGTTCTCTATCAGGAACTTCAGGTTGTCCATGACGACGCTCGGATGCGTGAAGTCGATGACGACGGAGGTGTCCGTGTCGACGAAGGCAACAGGATCGTCGCCCTTGTCGACGCCCGTGGTGAAGACGAGATCCTCGGCGGCCTCGACAGCGTCGACCATGGCCTGCCCGACCTTGCCCCCACTGCCGAATACGCCCACCCTGATCTCGTCACTCATCGGTGCTCCCTCTTCTCGCGTGCTCGGTCGAACTTTCCTGTCCGAGTCTAGTGGGCGGCACTTTCGTGCCGACCCTCAGTAGATCGGCGCATCGCCACGCTGGTGGTCGAAGACCAGCGACGTCGTGGTCCCTGCGACCTCGCGTCTGGCATTGAGCATCTCGACGAACGTGCGCAGCGCCTCCGTGTCGGCGGTCGCGACGTGCAGAAGGTAATCGTCGGCACCCGCAAGAAAGAAGACGTCGATCACCTCGTCTCGCTGTGCGATCTCGCCGACGAACTGCCGGATCTGCCCACGCGCATCCGACTGCAGGCTCACGGCGACCATCGCCCGCAACGGCCGTCCCACCGCGGCCGGATCGACGTCGGCGAAGAATCCGCGGATCACACCGGCGTCGACGAGCCGTCGGAGACGTCCGTGTGCTGTCGACGCCGCGATCCCCACTCGTGCCGCGAGCTCACTGTTGGGGATGCGCGCATCGAGTTGCAGGACGCGCAGCAGTTCACGATCGGTCGCGTCGAGCTCGACTGCCCGAACATCCTTCGGCGTGGTGGCCATCACAACTCCTCGATCTGACGATTCTTCACCATTAACCGCAAATTGCAGAACTTTCCTCATCAACATTGTGCACTATTCGACGTTCCTTCACGCTTGTAGGTGTTCAGCGCAGAGCAGCGCCTCCGCCGCGCAGCACATGACCACACCCCAACACTTCCGAGGAGCACCCGATGCGTATCGGCATCCCCACCGAGATCAAGAACCACGAATACCGCGTCGCCATCACGCCCGCCGGCGTCGCCGAGCTGACCAAGCGCGGCCACGATGTGATCATCGAGGCGGGCGCAGGCCTCGGTTCCGCCATCGACGACACCGACTTCAAGGCCGCGGGCGCACAGATCCTCGACACCGCCGCCGCGGTCTGGGAGCAGGCCGACCTGCTGCTCAAGGTCAAAGAGCCGATCGAGGCCGAATACGGACTCATGCGCGAGGGCCAAACGCTCTTTACCTACCTGCACCTTGCGGCCAGCCGCCCCTGCACCGACGCGCTGCTCGCGTCGGGCACCACGTCGATCGCCTACGAGACGGTCCGTGCCGCCGACGGCTCGCTTCCCCTGCTCGCCCCGATGAGCGAGGTCGCAGGCCGACTCGCTCCCCAGGTGGGCGCCTACCACCTCATGCGTTCCGAAGGCGGCCGCGGCGTGCTGATGGGCGGCGTCCCCGGTACCGAGCCCGCCGACGTCGTCGTCATCGGTGCGGGTGTCAGTGGCGTCAATGCCGCGACCATCGCGATGGGTATGGGCGCACAGATCACCGTCTTCGACCTTGACATCGCGAAACTGCGCGCGGTCGACGCACGCTTCGGCGGCCGCGTCCACACCCGCTACTCGACGTCGCTGGCACTCGCCGAGGCCGTCAAGCAGGCCGACCTGGTGATCGGCGCGGTCCTCGTCCCCGGCGCGAAGGCGCCCGTGCTCGTCCCCAATAGCCTTGTCGCGCAGATGAAGTCGGGCGCGGTGCTCGTCGACATCGCCATCGATCAGGGCGGCTGCTTCGAGGATTCACGTCCCACCACCCACGACGACCCGACGTTCACCGTGCACGACACCGTGTTCTACTGTGTCGCGAACATGCCCGGCACCGTCGCGCGTACGTCGACGCAGGCGCTCACCGGCGCCACGCTCCCCTACGTGCTGCAGCTCGCCGACAAGGGCTGGGAGAAGGCGCTGGCCGACAACGCCGCACTCGCAGGCGGCCTGAGCACCCACGCGGGCGCGTTGTTCAATGCCGAGGTCGGCGCAGCGCTCGACATCCCGGCCGAGCAGAATCCGTTCGCCGCCAACTGACCACGACCTCCGTCGCGAGACCGCCGGACCCGAGATCGTCTCGGGCCCGGCGGTTGCATCTCGCGTCACCACCGCAACGTCGACGTCTCCACCGGCTCGCCGTCGCGGAAGCGTCGCTCGGTCAGGTCGCCACGGCCGTCGCGTCCCATGCGCAGCACCGACGACGCCCGGGTGCCATAGCCATCCATGTCGACGAACATCGCCGAGAGTTGGTGCTCACGCTCGGGATCGATGCCCGTCTCGGGCAGCCGAGCAGGGTCGGCCAGGCTCCGATCGTCGAGCATCGCAAGGTAGTCCTCCGGCAGCCCGTCCGAGTCGGCCGCGACCTGCTGGAACCGTCGAACACCGTCGGTCACTTTTGGCCAGTCGCTGTCGAGCACGCCATTCGACAGTCCGTGCCAGCCGGGCGGCACAGCTCTGGCGTCGGGTACGGGAGCGTTCGTCGCCCACCAGACGTCGACGCCGTCGGCGACAAGCAGGTTGACCGGCGCGTACTCGTCGGCGTGTTGCACAAGATGCTTCGCCGCTTCCCGCGGAGTTGCCTCGCCGTTGAGGAAATCGACGGGCAGGTCGCCGCGCGATCGTTTGTCCGGCAGCACTTTCGGCTCGCCGATGCGCACATTGGTCACCGCTGCCATCCGTCGCGGCAACGTCGTCGACACACCCATCCACGTGCCGCCCGCAGTCAGATCACGACCACCGATGATCGGGGCATCGCCCCACCGGTGAATCCCCTCGGTCGGGCGCGAATAGATCTCGTCACGATTGGCGGCCAGGAGAAACTCGTATTTCGGGACGGCGTCGACGGCGAACAGAATCAGACACACCGCGCGCGACCCCTTGTCACAGACCTCACTACACCGAACTTACCGGCAGATAGTGCGCGCGGTTGGCGGCTCGGCGCTGGACTCCTGCAACCTCGCGTACCGCCTGCGCGACCATGCTGCGGTCGAGCGGCGACAACCGTTTCATGTCCAGCACGTCGCTCACGTCCTCACCCCGATCGAACTGTGCGACTTGATAATTGAGGCGTATTCGTTGCAGGATCTCGAAGACCTCGATCAAGGTGTCTGCCTGGTCGTCCGACAACAACTCGGTTCCCGACGCGGCGCGTAACCGACCGCGTGTATCGAGTTGGGGCGACCCAACCGACAATGCCGCCCAGCGTGCGAAGTTCACCAGGGGACCGATCGCATGCTGCTTGATGTCGAAGTCGTCGCCACGGCGGGTCAGTACATCACGCATCGACCGCATCTTCGCTCTGGTGGCAAGAGCTTCTGCCAGCAGCAGATTCAGCGTTCCCCGATGTCGTCGAAGGTCGGCGAACACCTCGCCGACCGCCGGGAGTCCTTCATCGCCCCAAATGGGACGAGCGTCGATCAATAGCGACGTGAGGATCATGCCCTTGTTCTCCAGCGGCTCGGCGAGCCACCGTTCCGCTGCCGCGCGCCAGCGCGCGTGAGTACGCGAGAACAACGGCATCGAGGCAATCGCGCCGTTGTCGTCGACGGCCATGCCCGCGCCGCGGAGCACAGTGTCGACCTCGCCGAAGGCCACTCGATAGGCCTTCACCTGCTCGTCGCTGACGTCGTCGGAGAACGAGACTGCCGAGTCGATGTCGGAACTCAGCACGGTCTCCCGACGAGCGTTGCTGCCCAACGACATCCACGTCAACTTCGTCGGGTCCAGCTCGGGATGCGCGGCGAGGACGAGTTCGAGTGCGCGACGCACCACAGCATCGATGACAAGCGAGGCCATCGTGGTGACCGAATGCGCCGGCTGCTCGCGACGGACCAGATCAGCGATCAGGTAGGGCACCCGAGACGCACGCTCCTGCAATTCGACGATGTCGCGCGCACGTGAGATCTGCTCGCGCAGAGCAACACTCGGCCCTCCCGGCGCTGCCACGAAGTCCGACGGTGCGACAACGCCGCGCACCACTCCCTTCGCATCGACGACGGGCAGTGCCGTCAGGTCGTTCTCGAGGATCGTGGTGAGCGCATCGGTTGCTGCGACGTGCGGCGCGACCGCAGTTGCCCGACGCTGCATCAGCTCTGTCAACGGGGTATCGAGCGATGCGCCTGCCGCCACCACTCGCTCACGGATGATCGCGTCCGTGAGCACTCCGAGACCGCCGTCTCGCAACGGGATCAGCACGTGATCGCGGTTGCGCTCGGTCATCAGTTGCGCCGCCTCCTGGACCGACATATCGGCCGTGCCGACAACTGGTGCAGACCGGATGAGACTCTCGACGGTGTTGTCGACCGATCCAGCAGGTTCACGCCGGTGCGCGACGGTGAGCTTGTCTGCGACGACACCGACCCTGGTAGCGTCACCACCCCGCTCATCCTCCGCCATGGTCGCTCCCCCTCACCGAACTTCTCGCGAACATATGAACGTGTCCTTACGGACGACGGCGGCCCGTCCGGCAGCGATGCGGAGAAGTCCGACGACAAGGCTTCGGCAGACGCCTGATCTGCTGACGCCGCGGCGCTCGCCGCGAGAACTCGACGGCCCGTCGTCCACAATGAAGTGGGCGCCGGGCCGCCGTCGTCCGTAAGGACACGTTCATATGTTCGCGAGAAGTTCGGTGAGGGGGAGCGACCCAGGGGGG
>NZ_LZMO01000024.1:0-35277 GCF_001665715.1 Gordonia sp. 852002-10350_SCH5691597 | reverse complement strand
CCACGATGAGGGAGACGGCCGTGGGATAGAAATGAGTGGTCTGTTCAGTCCTGCGGACCGGCGAGCCGACGCCCTGGCCGCCGACGCCCCCATCGACGACGTCATCTCGCTCGTCATCTCCACCTCGGGCACCACCGGCACCCCCAAGGGCGCGCAACACACGCCCCACACCCTCACCGCGTCAGCGGCCGCGACGCACAAATACCTTGGCGGACCGGGCAATTGGCTCCTCGCGCTCGCCCCGCACCACATCGCCGGACTCCAGGTTCTCCTCCGCGCACTGGCTGCCGGGTTCACGCCAGGCGTCCTCGACGTCTCGTCCGGCTTCAATCCCGACGCCTTCGCCGACGCCCTCGACACCCTCGACGGTCCGCGCCGCTACACCTCGCTGGTTCCCACACAGCTCATCAAAGTCCTCGACTCCCCGCGTGCCACCGCAGCTCTCCGCAGCACCGACGCCCTCCTCGTCGGTGGCGCCGCAACCCCCGCCCCGCTCCTGCGCCGGGCACTCGACGCCGGCCTGCCCATCATCCGGACTTACGGCATGAGTGAGACCGGCGGCGGCTGCGTCTACGACGGCATCCCGCTCGAAGGCGTCACCATCACCATCCTCGACCCCTACCCCGAAGGCGTTGGGCGCGTGGCACTCTCGGGCCCGATGGTCGCGCACGGCTACCGTAATCTGCCCGAGCACCCCGCGTTCGCGACCCCCGGGACCTTCGTCACCGACGACCTCGGCCGCCTCGACGACGGCATCCTGAGCATCATCGGCCGCGCCGACGAAGCCATCACCACGGGCGGACTCACCGTGGTACCCCAGGTGGTCGAGGCCGTCATCCTCGATGACGACTCCGTGCGCGAGTGCGCCGTCGTCGGACTACCCGACGCCCGACTCGGCGAGAAGGTCGTGGCCTTCGTAGTTCCCTCCAACACAAGCACATTCGACGCCGAGCGCATCCGTGGCGCCGTCGTCGAACGACTCGATCGCTACGCCGCGCCGCGCGAGGTGATCGAGCTCAACGAGCTCCCGCTACGCGGCCCGGGCAAGGTCGACCGACACGCCCTGCGGGAACGCTTCAGCTGACCTTGTGCATTCCCGTGTCGCATCGTGGGGTTGCATCCACCGGCAACCCACGCGCGGGGGGTCTACGCAAATCCGACCGAACTGTGAGGAATTCATGTGAGTTTCGTCGCCTGAGGCGATATTTTTCAGCAAAGTTGGCGATCTCGGATAAGGTAGCAGCGAGTAAATAGGGGGAGTTCTTTTGATGCACGTACTAAATCGTGCCCAGCTGACCCGTGGGGTGGTTGCGCTGTGGCCGGTCACACTGTTGTGCGCTGTCCTGGGGGGCCTGGCCGGAGCACTGACGCAAACGGGTAACAGCGCGCACTCAGCCGAGGCGATGGTGCGGCTCGAGCAGCCCGCCAGCGTGTCTGCCGTGTTGAGTGGCCAACCGACATCGACCGACGAGCTGCAGAGTTATGTCAGTGGCGAGATCGCGTACCTCTCGGGTTCAGGTTTCCGAGAGAGCGTGAAATCGACGTTGGGCTCAGAAACCGATCCGTCGATCAGCGCGGTACAGAACAGCAATTCCGCAGTGGTGACGATCTCGGCGACTGCGCCCACAGAGATCGAGGCGAAACGCATCGTCGAAACTGCGATAACGACGTACTTGGATCACTCGTCGGGGGAGTTGCGGGATCGAAACACTGCCGCCCTGAATTCGATCAACAATCTGATTACCCAGCAGCAAAGCACCGGCCGGGGCGCTGGCGTCCAAGAACTACGCACGCAGGCCTCGGCATTGCAATTGCAGACAGCGGCCGGCGCACCAGCCATCGTTGTACAGCCTGCGACCCCGACTTCGGGATCTTCGTCGAACTGGGGAGTTACCGCGATCATCGGCGCCGTGGTAGGCGCGCTCGTCGCGCTCGGTGGCGCAGTCGTCTGGCGCAATCGCAAGCGATTCATCACCTCTTCGTCTGACGTCAGCGATATCGCCAAGACCTTCACCCCGACCCTTGCCATCGGCCGACCCGGCAGTTTCCCTTCTGAGTCCGAAAAAGCTGCGGCCAGAAGCTTTTTCGCGCAACTGGGCTCTCCAGACAGCGGCACGATCGTCGTCGTGGGAGCATCCCCGGAATCAGGAACACGTCGCGTGGGCGAACTAATCGCGGGAGCATCCGCACATCACGACGCCGTGCAAGTTGTCGAGTGCCTATCACTCGGCGTCGACCCTGATCTCGCTGACCACCTCAGACATGCCGACTACGTTGTTGTCGTTGCGCAGCAGTATGTTGATCGCCTGCCCGCCCTCACGTCCACGTTGAACTTGTTGCCCGTACCCGAATCGGGCTTCATTGCTGTGACACGTAAGCAGTGGCGGCTGGCGCTGGCGAATAGCAAGGAGACGGAGCAGCCGCGCGAGTCGCAGTCGGCCGTCATCGAACCCGAGCATGCGCCGAGTGTGACCGACGACGACCGCCAAGAAAGCGCTCGGGGCGACAACACTCAATACACCGACACCGACACCAACACCGACACCGACACCGACACCGACCAAAACGGCGCAGGCGAGTCAGCCGATGTTCCCGCAGGTGTCCGGCGTGAAGTTGCTACAGCAGATTCGGCCTGATCCGCAATGACCTCACCTCGAATTTCACTCGTATGCACCACCATCGGTCGACCCAGTGAGTTCCGTCGACTACTCGATTCGGTCGCCGCTTCATCGATTGCAGAACACGTCGAGTTCATCGTCGTCGATCAAAGCGACGACCAGCAGTGTGCGGCCCTGGTGACGTCAGCAGAGCTGCCCGGCCCCGTCAAAGCCACTCGGAGTGGACGCGGCGCCTCGACCGGGCGCAACGCGGGTACGCGATTGGTCACCGCGCCGATCGTGGCCTATCCGGACGACAACTGCTGGTACAGACCGGACACGCTGGAAGCGGCGACGCGGCTCCTCGAGACCGACACTGAACTTGCCGGAGTAAGTGGTATGCAGGTCACCGCCGATGGGCGGCCGTCAATGCAACGCTGGTTGCGACGACCAACGACCGTGTCGCGACTGAATTTTCCACGCACAAGTATCGCGAGCACGATTTTCCTCCGCACGGCGACGCTGCCTTCGCGCGCCCCATTCGACGAGAGCATCGGAGTCGGTTCACCCGGACTTCGCGGCGCGGGCGAAGAGTCGGACCTGGTCCTTCGGCTCATCGCAGCTGGGCACACACTCTCCTACGATCCGTCGATCCACATTCTTCAAGACGACGACCGTCACGCGATCACGGAAGCGTTCGTCGACAAGATGTTCAAGTACGGCGTAGGGAATGGTCACCTGTGGCGTCGCCACCGGCTGTCGGTCGCGCAGTTCGGTTACCACGGTGCCCGCAAGATCGTCGGCAGCGTCGTGCGCGACATTCGCGGTAACCGAATCCACGCTCGGGCCGACGTCGCGTACCTCCGTGGCGAACTCGTCGGCTACTTCGGCAGAGACCGGTGAAAGCACGCACTCCACGGGCAGTCTGGTGGATATCGCCGATTGCCATCGCCCTGGTGGTGGGTTCGCTGTCCTTGATACCGACCACCTTCATCAGCGACGAGGAGTTCCGCACGCTCTGGCGATCCCCACGGACTCTCGACAACGAGACGGTCGCGATGTTCGGGTCCGGTGTGCTGGTGTTGGCCCTCGCCGCACTGTTCGGGATGCTGCTGGTGCGGCGTCGCCCCGTCGCGGGCGGAGGCTGGCCTCCCCTGAGTTCGGATACACGAACCCTGTTGGTCCGCGCGAGTTCGGTGATGTTCGGATTGACAGTGTTGGGCTACGTCGGGTTCGGATATCTGATCGCCAAATCAGGCATCACACCGTCCGAATTGCTCAGCGCGACGGCGGCAGACGGTACGTCGGCAAAAGACGCGATCGGGACGATCGCGGGAGTCACCACTCTCACACAGTTCGGCGTACCCACTGTCGTCGTCGCTGCGCTCGTCCTGACGCAGGGGAAGAACAAGAAACAGATCGCAATCATCGCTTCCGTGATGCTGCTGGCAATCGGGCGTGCCTACGTCTTCTCGGAGAGACTCGCCGTACTGGAACTCGTTGTTCCACTGGCTGTCATCGGTAGTGCACGGATGGGCAACCGACACCGACGCGGAAATACCATCGCACAGTGGATTCCGCTCACGTCCCTGCCGCTCCTGCTTCTCGTCTTCGGATTGTTCGAGTATTTCCGTTCATGGTCGTTTTATCGAACCCGCACTTCCAACAGCTTCATCCAGTTCGCGGCGGATCGGCTCGCGGGCTACTACGCGACGGCGATCAACAATGGCCAGATCATCTACCAGAACATGCGGTGGCCAGGGCGAGTCCCCTACGACACACTCGAAGTCGTGTGGACGGCTCCGGGAATTGAGCACGTTTACAGCACTCTGCCCCCGCACCGGAGCGCCTTCCCTCTCGGCCCGTCCGACTACACGCCACTGCTGACCCAACATGCCAATCCGGAGTTCAACAATCCGAGCGGGTATACCGGACCATTCACCGATTACGGACCTTTCGGCGGACTTGCCTATTTTGCGCTTGCTGGCATCATTGTCGGCGTAACGTATCGCGCATTCGTCAACGGATCTCTGATTGGCCTCCTCATGTACCCGGTGATGTTCACAGGATTACTCGAAATGCCCCGCTATCTATACTGGGCGCAGGGCCGAGCGGCTCCAGCCTGGCTGGGTTTGCTTCTCATCGCGTTCCTCGCGACACGATTGAAAACGCCGGGAATGTCGACACCGTCGGACTGTTCCGCTCATCGCAGTGATCTCACTGTTCCGCGCGACGTTGAGATCACGGCATGAGCAAGCGCCACGTGACCGTGATCGGGTTGGTATCGCTGTCGATCCTTCTGCTGATCTCGGGGTGCGGTTCGGCCGCGACCGCGCCAGTGAACGCTGACCGGACCCAGGTTCTACAGAAGAAGTTCGACGCCCTGACACCCGGGTCGACTCTCCGATTGGACGGCGGTACCTACCGCCATTCCGGAGCTCTCAAGATCCGGGTACCGAACGTCACCATCACAGGTGATAACACGGTGCTCGCCGCGACGAACGACTTGAGTTCATCTGTACAGGTGAGTGCCAATGGGGTGAGCATCTCGGGTATCACTTTCAACGGGGCAACTCGCGGACAGCGGCAGACCGGCCTGGATCAGCACAAATTGGTGATCAGCGGACAGAACGACACCGTCCGCGATGTGACGATCAACGGCTCGGCCGCTGCCGGCCTCTTCGTCGACGGTGCGAAGAACTTCACCATCGATCGCGTGAATGTCTCGAACACCCTTGCCGATGGCGTTCACATCACCAACGGGGCGAGCGGTGGCTCGGTGAGCAACGTGACGACGTCCGGTACCGGCGACGACGGTGTGGCCGTCGTGAGCTACGCCAATGGCGGACTGTGCTCCGATATCAAGGAAACGAACATCACTGTGAACGGAAACCGGTGGGGTCGCGGAATCAGCGTCGTCGGAGGCATTCGCATTAGCATCAACGGTTTGAACGTCTCCAATACCGCTGCGGCAGGCCTGTACATCGCCAGCGAGGGCAATCCGTTCTATACCCATTCGGTGTGGCAGGTTTCGGTGGCGAGCGGCACGATAACGTCTGCCAACGTCGGCACCGCCGTTCAGGGTGCGATATTGGTCTACGCCGGAAACCGCGGTCACGGCATCGACTCAGTCCGGATAGCCGACGTAACCATCAAGTCAACCCCGGCGAAGGCAGGCCGCGACGTCGCGGTGCTCGCCGACGGGGGCGCACCGATCAGCAATATCTCATTCACACAGATTGCTCTGGTCGATAGTTCGGTTCAACCCTTCGTCACCAACGTGCCACGCCAGATCAGTACCACATCGCGGTGGTCTCGCAATCAAATCCCACTCGAGGTGAAATGACCAGTCACACAACTGGCCGTCAACTCATCCACGTCACGGAGTCCTTCGCGAGCGGGACCGCAGCCGCAATCGGCGACTACGTGCGCAACTATCCCGACGTCGAGCACCACCTCGTCTACGCCACACGTGCCGAGGCAACGGTGGATGTTGAGTCGTTGGGCCAGTTCGCTTCGACGATCGAACTTCCGGAAGGAACCGCGAACAGGATCCGGTTCCTCAACGGCACCGTGCGGGACAAGGGCCCGGCTGTTATTCATGCACACTCGAGCAAGGCCGGGGTATACGTTCGATTGGCGCTGCGAAACTCACAGCGCACCCCCATCGTGTATACGCCGCATTGCTACGCGTTCGAACGGCGCGACGTACCCGGCGTGATCCGAACCGGATTTCGGTTCGCAGAGTGGCTGCTATCGTTCAACACTTCTGCAATCGGCGCATGTTCCCCGCGCGAACGGGAGCTCTCGGAGTGGCCCGTATCGAATCCCAGGACTGTCCTGGTGCCCAACGTGACCCCCTCACACATACCCCAACATCAGCGGACGGCGTCAACACGATTGCGAATCGCCGGCAACGGGCGATTGGGGCCGCAGAAGGACGCGCACTTCTTTGCCGAGTGTGTCGCATCTGCGCGTCGCTCCGGCACCGACTTCGAGGCCGTGTGGATCGGCGGCGGCGACGAAGAGAGCGCCCGGCTCCTACGTAGCGCGGGCGTCGATGTCACGGGTTGGCTGAGTCGTGAACAGGCATTGAAGACACTTGCTGCGGCTGATGTCTACCTCCACACAGCCCAGTGGGAGGGCTTTCCGATCTCCATCCTCGAGGCCGCGACGGCCGGCCTTCCGGTGATCGCACGCGCACAGCCGTACGTGCACGGTTTCCGCATGCCGATGACGATCGACCATCCCTCGCAGCTCGAGCCTCTACTCAAAGCTCTCGCTGATCCCGAAACCTACGCTGCCACAACCGAGTCGACCCAACGCGTACTCGCCGACAACACCGACGACGCGCAACGCGCAGCGCTCGGACGACTCTACGATCGGTTCTTCCAGAAGGTCATATGAGCGAGATACACATCAATGGCAAGTGGCTCGCGCAATCGATGACGGGCACCCAGCGTTACGCCAACGAGATGGTACGCGCGCTCTTGACACTTGCACCGGAACGCCGGTTCGTCGTCGACGTTCCCGCAGACGCCGAGGTGCCGGAGTGGCTGGTCGACAGTGGTGCGCGGGTGCATCGTTCGCGCTGGAGCGGCGTCACCTTCGAGCAGCTTGACCTGCCACTGACCACCCGTGGTGCGCTTCTTCTCAATTTTGCCGGACCTGCACCGCTGCTCAAGCGCAAACAGCTGGTCACGATGCATGACGCAACCCCGTTCCGGTTTTCGTCGACTTTCCGACGGTCGTTTGTCGCCTTCTACGCCGTGATGTATTTCCTGCTGTCGCGGACGGCAGCACACCTCGTCACCGTATCCCGGTTCAGCGCTGGCGAACTCGCCGATTTCCTGCATGTTCCCGCTGAACGATTCGATGTTGCACACTGTGCGGCAGACGGTTTCGACGCGGTCGACGAGCACGCACCCGACCTCGGTGACACAGTCGACATCGCGAAATCCGTCGTCGTAGTCGGCACCCTCGCCCAGCACAAGAATCTTCCCGAGCCCGTCAACGCGCTGGTGTCCGAGGGTTTTCCGGTCATTGTCGTGGGAGCGTCGGGCAATCCTCAAGTGTTCAGCGATGCTTCGCCACTTGCCGCTGGCGCAACCGTCGCCGGACGCCTGGATGATGCCGAGCTCGCATACCTGTATCGACATTGCCGCGCGTTGGTCTTCCCGTCGCGGTACGAGGGCTTCGGACTGCCGGTTGTCGAGGCGCAGGTGTCGGGCTGCCCGGTTGTGTGTAGTGATGCGGCGTCGATCCCCGAGGTTGCGGGCGAGGCAGCAGTGTTCTTCGCTCCGGGTGATGCTCAGGCGATGATCGACGCCGTACGCCGCGTGTCCGAAGACACCGGGTTGCGCACCAAGCTGATTCGCATGGGACACGATAACGCGCGCAGATTCTCGTGGCGGCTGTCCGCCGAGCGTGTGCTCGAAGCGATCACACCGTCAATTCACTGACGACACGTCGAAACCCATCAGCGGAACGTCGACAATGACGACCGCACAGCGAAACTCGGTCGTGGTGTGCCTTCGAGAACCCTACGGGCACTGAGCCATTGGACTACCGCGGTCAACGTCACCGCACACGCCGATACGATCGCCAACGCCATCGGTCCGCCCTCGACCGCCGCCAAGATGCCTGCAGGCACCGCACACACCAGAACAGCAAACGCGGCCCAAGCCGCCCGATCGATGTTGTCGCTGATGACCAGCATCGTGATGTTTCCACCCAGCGCAGTTTTCGCGATGCCGCCCGCCGCCAGGACAAGGAGTAGCGGACCCGCAGCCGACATCGACGGGCCGTAGGCCCACGAGACCATGGTCTCCCCCAACACTGCCAGCACAGCGATGATCAGAAGTGTCACGAGCGTCCCCAGCGTTGCCACTGCCGCGAGCACAGACACCACGCGTTCCCGGTTCCCCGCAACCCATTCCCGCGCGACGACGGGGGTCACGGCGAGCGATGCGAGACTCTCCAGGATCGTGACCTGCAGCGCCAACGTTGCAGCAGCGGCATAGGTGGCGGCGTCGTGGGGCGTGAACACGAAGTTGGCCAGCCAGATGGTTGCCGGAAGACACACGAACGCAGAGAGGTCGAGGACGAAGAGCTTGGCGCCGTTCCGTATCGGATCCCGCAAGGTGCGCAATTGTCCTTCGCTGATCAACGACACTTGAGCACGGCCGACGATCAGCGCGGCCGCCAACTGCATCACGGCCACCGCGGTGTACACCGCGAGAACTTCCGTCAACGACGATTTGTCGAATGCGAAAAGAAGTAGAGCGACCGCCGGAAGCACGATCGTGCTGCGGACATGGTGCGTGGTCAACACGGCCATTCCTACTCGACCGTGGGCGGCGAATATATCACTGAGCGTGAGCCGCATCGACTCGACGATGACCACGACGACGGTCAGGATCAGTACGGGCCAGTACTGCCTTTCGCCCCGCATAGCCCACGTCGCAATGAGACCGATGAATGGCGCACTGATCACCGAGAGTACGAGTGTCGCGCGGAGGTGGACGGAGGCGATACGCCTCGCCTCTGCGCTAGTCTTTGCCGTCGGTAGCAGCCGTATCACGTTCGGTCCCAAGCCGAGTCGACCTACCATCGGGCCGATCGACAATGCCGCCAGAATTGCGAAGAAGACAGCGGCCTGTCTCAAATCAAGTGCCCGATACGCGACAATCGTCATCGCGAAGGTGCACAGCAAACCCATACCCGCAGCCACGAAACGAAGGCTAAAACTTCGCCTGACCTCGACAGTTGAATTCTCGGTGACCGTCATCGCGAGCCGCCCGACAATCGCTTCTGCACATTCTCTGTGTAAAGTGAGCAGGCAGTTCTGCGCCCTGATCGGACGGAGGTGACCCGATGCCGCTGAGTCCTAGGTTCGCCAACCGCTGGGAGCTTCCTACTCTCGGCGCCTCCCTGGCCGTGGCGATCGCCCTCGCATTCGCGCTCGCGCGGAAAACCCTGGCCGACCGGATCCGCGCTGACGAAGCCGTCGAATGCGGTGCGCACCTGTGCCACCTGTCGCTCGTCGATTTTCGCGACGCGACGTGGCGCCCGGTGACCTGGTTCATCACGGGGAACAATCCCTACGACACTGAGACGTACCTGCAACATTTCCCCAACTCTCTGGATTACCCGACGTATGCGCCCGGCCATCTCGTCCTGTGGGCCCCGCTTGGATGGATGGACTGGCGAGCAGCTGGCCTGCTCGAGACAGTCGTCGCCATGGCCGTCATCGTCGCTACGGGCTGCTGGCTCGGATTGCGTGCCGCTGAACTCACCCCCGCAGCACTGATTCCAGCTGGACGCGAGGGTGCCATCAAGCGCGCGGTGGCGGCAACGTGGGGAGCGATTCTCCTGCTGTTGTGCCGCCCGGTGACCCTTGCCTACTACCTCGGTCAGCCGAGCATTGTGTACGTCTTGCTCGCCGTTCCCGCAATTATGGTGCGTAACAAGTACATTGGTGTGATACTCGTCGCAGTCTGCTGCATGAAGCCGCATATCGGACTCGCCGTAGTGGTTGTCCTTCTCGCCCGTGGGGCGTGGCGCCGAGCGTTGATCGGCGTCGGATTCGCCACACTCGTCTCCCTCGCCGCGACACCGGTGATGGCCGGCGGAATCTCGGGTGTCCCAGGCTGGTTCAGCAGTCTGGTCGGCAACATCAGCGAATCGTCCACCAGAAGAACAACGGACTGGCTCGACGAGCGCATCGATATCGTCGGGAGCCTGCAGCACGCTGGATTCGGCGTATCCACCCTCACTACGGTTGCGGTCGCAGTCGCCGGCGTCGTCGCCGCCTACGTCGTGGTGCGACGAACGCCGTTCCGGTTTGAGTGGATTGCCGTCCTGCTCGGGCTGTCGTTGATCACCTTGACCCTTTACCACCTCAGTTACGATGCCGCGTGGCTCATTCCGCCGATCGTCCTCGGCGCATTCGAAGTAGCCCGTGATAGCCGAGTCCGCAGGCGCCTCGCGCCCGGCTTGGTACTCCTGTTCATCGGAGCAGGTATATCGCACTACTACGCGGTCGATCAGCTGGGCCAAGCCTTCGGCGTCGAGAACTTTTCCATCTGGCTGATGCGCGTGCTGCTGGTCGCCGGGACCGTCCTCGTGATCGCTGGGCTGTGGGCGGTGTTGCGCACGGGCCGAGGGGCCGTCGTCCCTGTGGACGCTGCCGGCGCCGGCGTTCAAACTACGCATGGTCACCCGACCTCCACGGCAGGCATCGACACTCCCGGGGCCGACATCGCGTCGACGTGATCGCCTGTACCCACGACATCGAAGTTGGCCTGCATCGTACGGATGACCCACGCCATGAATGCGTTCTTCTCTTCAGCGCGAATACCCATCCCAGGGAAGAACGCCATCTCTGCCACGTCCCGCCCGTCGAGCAGGTCGGTGGGATGAATCAACATCGACATGCCCACTCCGCGCAGGCGACACATCCGGACCGCAGCGAGAAAGTACCCCCGGGCCAGACGCGGAGAGATCGAATACAGCTGAACGAGGTACGACCCGTGCACCGGAACCCGCGCAAGCGGAAGCGTTGTCACGGGCAGTTCCACGAGATCGCCGCTCGACGTCGACATCCGATGCGGGTGGAGACTCCGTCGCACCTGCCCGAATCCGCCGAACAGGTCCGCCCGGTCTTCCCGTTGTTCATCTGTCAGCTCGGCGCCGCGGAAGTGCTGATAACGAGCGAGCGGACCGATCCAGGTGGGCAACACGCTCGCGTCGTAGCGGTAGCCACGCTCGATGAGAAGTCTGAACAACTCTGGCGTGTGGCTGTAACCAGGTGCCCGAAAACCTACTGGCGCAGGCGCACCAGCGGCCACGATCGCCTCATGAGTTCTGTCGACCTCCGAAGCGAGCTGCGCGGCGTCGTATCTCTGCAACCACGGCTCGTGTTCGAATGAATGATTACCGATTTCGTGGCCGAGTCCGCTGAACACGGAGACCGCATCGGCACCGTCATCACGCACGGCGTCAGCACCGATGACGAAGACCGTTGTGCGCTGGTCGAGTTCACCGAACAGTTCGACGATCCGCGGCACTGCCACCGGCAGGTAGCTGGGACGGGCCTCCCACTCGGGGTCCCCGTGTGTCTTCAGGTACGACCAGACGTTGTCCAGATCGACCGACACACTCGCAATTGTCGACGAGTTCATCTCACCCCTCTGCCATGTAGATCTCGACCGCGTCAGTGCGGCCGATCTTCGACGACTCTGCCGCGCGACGCCGCCGCGAATCGATCCCCGCCATCGCGGCAACTCCGCCGACGGAGATCAGGACGCCAACGATCACCCACAGCGCCCGTCCCTCAGCGATGCGGTCACCGAGGAGCAGCAGCCCGACGACCGACCCCACCACCAGCGTCGTCGAATCCATCACCGACCCGACTACCGTCGTCGACCCGCGCGCGAGCGCAAGCGCCATCTGCACCTGCCCGACCACCGCGGTGGCGAGCACTATCCACGCCAATGGATCACCGACAAGCCCAACGCCGATGTGCGACGCAACCGGTCGGCCCGCCACCGCGAGTACCGCAAAACTGACTCCCGCCAGACACGCGAGCGGTACGGCCCCAGCGCACCGTGACGCGGCGAACGTTGCCCCCGTCACCACGACCGTCAGAATCGCAAAGCCCAGGAGTGCACCCCCACTGATGTCATACGCATTCGATGGACGCGACGCAGCGAGCAGCATCGCGACAGCACCCGCCATGGCGACGAATACCGCGAGTTCACTCGTCGAGGTCTGCCGTCCGAGAACTGCGTAGCCAATGAATGCAGCAAGCGCCACGGACGCGCACACCGCGCCTTGCACCAAGTAGATCGGAAGATTCGCGCGGGCGAGAAAAGCGAGCACGAAACCCGCTGTCTGACAGAGAAATCCGACGATATACAGCGGATCTCCCGCCAGCCTGGCCAACGCCTGAAAGCGCACGCCGAGCTGTGGCTGCCGCTTGGCACCCACGCTCTGACACACCAACCCCACCGCATAGGTCCCCACCGCTGCAGCGAGATAGAAATAGTCGATTTTCACGTCAACTCGAATCCGCCCCATTAAGTATCCCACACTCGGGAATGTGAGTAGTCTATCGCGGGTGCAGACCGTTCACCTAGTTGCCGGAACTCGCCCAGAAGCCATCAAGCTTGCACCGCTCTATCGTGAGCTCGGCAAACTAGGGTTCGACGCGCAGCTGGTGGCGAGCGGACAGCACCCGACAATGGTCAGAGATTCATTGCGCGTCTTCGGAATCGCACCCGATCTGACGTTGGAACTCGATCGCGGCGACGGCGGCTTGCCAACGCTGATATCAGCTCTAATCGCCAACCTTTCCAGCTTGTGGTCCACCAAGCACCCTGACGCTGTCGTCGTTCAGGGGGACACGACAACCGCACTGGCTGGCGCACTGGCCGCATTCTGGGCAAAGATTCCCGTGGTACATCTCGAAGCGGGATTGCGCTCGCACGACCTTCACTCGCCGTTTCCCGAAGAGGCAAACCGCAAGCTGATCGGGCAGATCGCCGACTTCCATCTCGCGCCGACTTCACGCGCGGAACGCAATCTCATCGGCGACGGAATTCCCGCAGATCGCGTGTACGTGACCGGAAACACAGTAATCGACGCTGTGCTGCGCATCGCTGCCAGCCTTCCGCAGACCACCGCCCTGCCGACACCACTGATCCTGTTGACAATGCATCGCCGTGAGTCGTGGGGAGATCCCCTCGAGCAGGTACTCGACGCAGTGGCGCAGCTCCTGGCGGAGTATCCGACACTGCACGTGCTGTGCCCCACGCACCCCAATCCTGCTGTCCGACAACAGGTCCACCTGCGCCTCGGGGAGCATGACCGGGTGACTCTCACCGATCCACTCCCCTACGAAGAGCTCGTAGGTGTGATGAAAGCCTCGACTCTCATCATCTCCGACTCGGGCGGCATCCAAGAGGAGGCGCCAACCTTCGGGGTGCCCGTCCTCGTTGCGCGTGACGTCACAGAGCGAATCGAGGCAATTGAGTACGGCTGTGCAATTTCAGTCGGCACCGATCGCAACATAATCCTCACAACCGCGCGACGACTATTGGACGACCCAGAGGCGCGCTCCGCCATGAGAAGTCGCACGAATCCATTCGGCGACGGTCTCGCAGCTTTCCGAAGTGCACAGGCAATCGCGCGACTGCTGAACGGACACACCGAGCTTCCTGCCCCATTTTCGATGAGTGTGCACCCCGTCACATAATTCGTTCGCAAGTCGAAAAATTGCCGGGCGCATGTTGATCATTCGTCTACACGAACATGGCAATCCGGACTGAGTGGTGTTAGTGTGAATCCACCATTCGTTATCCGACAGGGGGAGTCGGATCGTTCCTGGGGGGGGAAGAATATGGTCGTTGACTCAATCGCGGGTCAGACCGGTGTCGTTCGGTCGGATGACACACGTGTGCGCGATTCCACGACTAGCGTCTCGGCCGGTCATGACATCGGACATCTGACGCGCGTACGCACAATGCACCTGGTACTGCCGGCGTTCAACGAAGAAGACTCTCTGCAGCCACTCTTCGAGCGACTCCGTCGGACCGAATTGCCAATTCACTTGAAAGCGTGGGTGATTGACGACGGTTCGAGCGATAGTACCGCGGCAGTGGCGTCACGTGGACTCGAAGGACTCGACGTCCAACTGGTTCAGCACCGCGTCAACCAGGGCCTGGGACGCGCGGTCCAGACCGGAATCCGTGCCGCACTCAACGCCGCGTCGTCGGACGACATCATCGCGATCATGGATGCCGACAACACGCACGACCCGGCGTTACTCGCTGCGATGATCGCCGCAATCGACGACGGTGCCGATCTTGCCGTCTCTTCCAGGTTCACCCCTGGGGGAGATGACACCACGGCACCTCCATTTCGACGGCTGCTGTCGCGAGGCGCAGCAGGTGTCTTCTCGAGGTTGATCGCGATCGAAGACCTCCACGATTTCACGTGTGGTTACCGCGCCTACCGAGTCTCACTGCTCCGGCGCGCATCTGAGTACTGGGGCGAGAGTCTTGTCACCGAACAGGGTTTCGCGTGCATGGTGGAGCTCCTGATGAAGCTCCGGCATCTCCAACCCCGCGTCGTCGAGGTTCCCTTGGTGCTCCAGTACGACCTGAAACAGGGTGCGTCCAAGCTCAAGCTCGCGTTGACGCTGCGGCAGTATGCGAAACTCGTTCTGCGCGAACAAATGACACCTGCCCCGGTTCTGGCGGCCCGAGATTGAGTCCCCAGAATTCTGCCGGCGTCACCGTCATCGGCGGAGGCATCGCCGGCTTGGTTGTCGCGTACCGTCTGACCCAGCGCAACGTTCCCGTGGTCCTGCTCGAACAAGGACCACAGCTTGGCGGGCTTGGCGTCGAGGGCCATATCGACGGTCATCTGATCGAACGCTTCTACCACTGTATCATGCCGAGCGACGACGCCCTGCTACAACTCCTCGACGACCTCGGTCTTCGTGAGTCGATCGAATGGCGTTCCACCACAATGGGAATGGTGGTCGAGGGCGATCGCTATCCCTTCAACACGCCGATCGACCTGCTCAGGTTCAGTGCGCTGAAACCGAGCCAGCGAGTCAGGTTCGGAGCAGTGTCCGTGGCGCTCCGCTACCTCGGTCGGGGCAAAGACCTCGACCACATGACCACGCAGGCATGGTTGTCCGGGCTCTACGGCGACGCCATCTGGACCAAAATGCTGCAACCGATGTTCGGCGCCAAGTTCGGTGACTCGTTTGCACGCGTTCCTGCTCGCTACATCTATGAACGTCTCGGTAGAGAGAAAAACGTGGCGGTGCGCGGCTATCCGCGCGGCGGATACCGATCAATCGTGGAGGCACTCAGCAAGGCCATCCGCGACGGTGGCGGCATCATCGAGACATCGGCTCGCGTTGCCGCCGTGCACAACAGGGTCGACGGGGTCGAGGTGGTACTCGACAACCGCGTCGTCACAAGTGATTTCGCGGTGTCGACTGTTCCGATCCCCGTGCTCCACCAGTTGGCAGACGACGACCTCCGACCCTCTCTGCCACCAGCAGAACACGCGTATCAGGGCGTGGTGAACGCCGCATTCCTGCTCCGCAAGCCACTAGATGGCCACTACTGGAGCCCGGTGATCGGTTGCGACACCGAGTTCGACGGCGTCATCGAGATGTCCGCGTTGTCGGGGACTTCTCGCTACGGAGACCATTCGCTGGTCTACACCATGAAGTATTGCGACCGGAATTCACCACTCTTTCAAGAAGATCCCGAAGTGGTTGCCGGTCGTTGGGCGACTCAACTGTGCGCTCTGTATCCGGATCGGATCACCCACGACGACGTGGTTGCGGTCGCAGTCTTCAGAGCCCCCTTCGTAGAGCCGATCCCGTTCGTCGGCCAGTCACATCACAGATCGGATGGCCATGTACCAGACACAAGAATCAGCATCGCCACGACCACTCAGCTCTTTCCAGACGTTACGAGCTGGAATTCCTCGACCCGTCTGGCAGAACGGATCGCACAACGCATCGCAACCACAGCCATCCCCGTCGGCACGCCGTAACGTCACCACCCGGTTCCATGCGCGCGTGCTCCGAACTGCCGAGATCGTCAGCGTTTTCGGCGGTATCGCATTCGCTGTCGCGATAAGCAACGACGTCCCTGTCGCCAAGTCGGTGGCCGAGCGCGTGGTGTTCGGCATCGGGATGGCGGTGTGCTGGGTACTTCTCCTGGCTCGCGAGGATTCGACCAACCAACGGATACTCGGGCGCGGCATCGAAGAGTTCGTTCGCGTCTTCGTCGCGACCGGCAAGCTTCTGGCGATCGTGGCCGTCGTGGTGCTGGTTCTCGGAGTTCCGATACCTCGTCAGACGTTGGGTATCGCATTCATCTGCGGCTTCGTCGGTTGCATGTCCGCGCATCTGGTCAGCACGGTGTATATCGGTTCACGCAGGCGACGCCACGGTGCCGCCTCGACCCGCGTGCTGATCGTTGGAACGCCGGAATCGGCAGTACAGATGCGCGACACGATGACAAAGAACCCAGCGTTGGGATACGTACCGGTCGGCATCGTCGATCCGCCCGTCTCGACGATCCAGGACCCCACCATGATCGAGGACCCCGGATACATCGTCGGGGCCGCCCGGAATGCTGCCGCAGAGTACATCGTCATCGCGTCGTCGACTCCTCTCGAGACGGAATGGCTGCGTGCCTTGCGTTTCGGCCTGTCAGAAGCAGGCGTCGGTCTGCTGATAGCGCCGTCGCTGGTCGGTCTGGCCCGCCCCAAGGTCACCCTGGAGTCCATCGGAGACGTCCCTCTCATCCACGTCGACGAGCCCGGCTACAGCAGCCGCTCCGGATGGGGCAAGGCATTGTTCGATCGCGCTGTCGCAACGGCGGGACTGCTTGTGCTTTCGCCGCTACTGCTGGCCGTCGCGATCGCGATCAAGGTTTCTGATCGCGGTCCGGTCTTCTACCGTCCGGAGCGAATCGGCCGCGAAGGCGCGACTTTCCGGATGTGGAAGTTCCGCTCGATGTACCAGGACGCCGACAAGCGGCTCGCCGACTTGCGGGCCAACGGCGCGATACCCGACGACCAGTTCTTCAAGATGCAAAAGGACCCGCGCATCACTGCCGTCGGACGAATCATCCGCCGGACGAGCATTGATGAGTTCCCGCAGCTACTCAACGTGATCTTCGGCGAGATGAGCCTTGTCGGACCGCGGCCACTCGTCCACGGCGAGGGACACACCTTCCCGGGATTCGTCGAACGACGCCAACTCGTGAAGCCGGGTATGACCGGATTGTGGCAGGTGTCCGGCCGATCGGACACCACCGATGAGCAGCGTGTCGAGTTGGATGTGTATTACGTGGAGAATTGGTCGATCGAGCAGGACGTGCGAATCCTCTTACGCACGATTGTCACGGTTGCCCGAGGCGACGGAGCCTACTGATCCTGCGTGTGGATCGCCCACTCGACCACTGCCGCAACGTGCGGTTCGACCTCCCGGTAGACGCGCTCGAAATCCGTCTTCGGCCGCCCCATCGGGTCGAGGATGTCGAGGTGCGCGGAGTTGGTGTCGATACGGCCGCGCGACGCCATGATCGTCTCGATACTCGGCGCGGAGTCGGCTTCTCGCTGTGCGTCTCCGTTGAGGATCGAGACCAATTCGACGAATTCGATCAGTGTGAACATCCGCTTCCATCGCACGGGTAGCATTCGCTGGCCTGCTGCGCGATGTTCACGCGTCATGCAGAGTACGAGGTCGGCGGGCTGCAATATCCTGGGGTGTAGATAGCGAGATTCGAAATCCGCTGTGTCGACACCATTCTCGTTGAGGACCTCGGCCGCGAAGGGATGCATCGGCTGACCGTTGAGTGCTCCGACACCGGCGCTCGACGCACCGAGGTTGACGCCTCGCGTTGCCGCGATATCCCGACAGATGCGCTCACCGATCGGCGATCGGCAGATGTTGCCGGTACATACGAATAGCGCGTCCATACACTCAAACCTATCGCGGGTGCGAATTGGGGCTGTCACCAGCGAGTCCCGGCCCCGAATATCCGATATTCACGTTACTCAATCGCGTGCCATAAATCCGCGCGCCGAGCCTGCATTCCGTGTCCGTCCCCCGTACAGCGGACCCCATCAGTTAACCTCAACGCATGGCAACCATCCGCTCAGTCGCATTTGTTGATGATCTGGACGGTCGGGAGATCGATCTCGACGACGTCCATACCGTGTTGTGGTCTTGGCTCGGCGTCGAGTATCAGCTCGATATTTCGAGTGCGAATCTCGACAAGGTCGAGAACGGCCGTGTCACCGTCGCCAAACTCCTCGAGGCTTCTACGAGAATCGGCGGCCGCAAGCAGTCCACGGCGCCTCGCGTGACCACAAAGAAGTCGTCCGGCGTGACGAAGTCGGCGGCGTCGACGAGTGATATTCGGGAGTGGGCAATCGAAGAAGGGTACGAGGTCGGTCCCCGTGGCCGTCTGCCCAAGGAGATCGTCGAGGCGTACGAAGCCGCTCACTGACGCGCTTTGGCTCGGGGATCGGCTCAGATCCCCGAGCACGAACTACCGAGATCCAACCGCCGACCGACGTCGGCCCAACGCAGCTTCCAGCGCGAATCCCCTTGTCGCGCACCAAGAACAAAGCGCCCTTCGACAACCGGGCTCCAATGGAAGATCGCGACATGCCTGTGCGGTACGACATCGAAGGTGAACCGCAGTAGTTTTCCGTTCGCCAGCCGCGTCGGTTGGCGCACAGAGAATGTCACAGGATCGTCGTTGGCCGCGCGCGCGCTGAGCGTGTAAGTGCAGCCGGCGCCGTACTTTCCGGTGCCGCCCGGTTGCGCGATGGTCAAGGCGCTCACCGCAGCATGCGCGTCTGCGGGGGTCGCACTGATGGCCGTGCAGACGGTTATGGCCGCAGCCACCGCTGCCCGGCGAACCCATGACCGTGCCTTGCGCGTCATCCACATCTCCCCGTGCGTATCGACTATGCGACGCGCTCAAGACTATCGATCACTTGAGACATTTACGTGATTCACAGTGTTTACCGACGTCGAATCGGCTCGTCGGATCAGGAGAAGGCACAATTTAGCGGGTGCGCGCCCCCGACTTCTTCCACGCCCTTGTCCTTCTCAATCTGCTCTTCGCGACCGGGCTATGGGCGCTTCTCCGGCCATCGCGCCGCGCATCGTTGGCGCTGGCCTGCGTCGCCGTTGCCTGGGTGATCTGGAACGGCCCGATCGAGGGCGCCACCCTGATCGCCTTCTCCTCGCGGCACGGCGTCACCGAATCCGACCTCCTATCGCTGATCGCGCTCTGCATAGCCGGCTACTCATCATGAACGCTCGCATCGTCGACGGCGTGATGGTGCGGTCCGGCGAGGTGGTCGCCGTAGGCGATACGGCCGACGGGCCGATGCAGTACCGAGCGCTCTGCCGTCGGCATCATATGGCGGGGATGGTAGCTTCCGGCGCCTGAAACCGCGCAGAATCTCCCCGACTGGGAACGGTTGTTGGACAGCAGTATTGATCGCGCAGTGTCGACCGCCGAGAATTGGTACCCGATTGTGCGTGGCGGGCACTCTGGGATTGTCCTGGCTCTGCGGGCACCCTTGGCGAATATCTGCCGTGGCAGCTGATGCCCTATCCTGCTGGAAGGGGAATTCGACTCGACGTGGGGATCCGATAACGGGTGCCTTCGAGTCGTGGGCGTATTACAGGGGGCGGAATTGGCTGTGCCAAATGTCGACGACCAGTCAACGGTAACGGAGTATTCCGACCACAGCGCTTTCGGCCCAGCCGACGGACGAGATCCATCGGACACCCCGACGCGATCCCGTCGGCGTCGCAGGCTCTACCTGGTTGGCGGTCTAATGGCGTTCGCGTTCGTGATCTGTGCGTATCTCGCGTATCTCGTGTTCGATGTCAAGAGCAACGTCGAGGATGCACGCAGCCACGGAACCAGCGCGAAGGCGGCGATTCTGGACGGAGATGCGGCGCTCGCGCAATCTGAAGCACGGTCGGCGGCGGTGGCGGCCGACGCGGCGCGTGACTCGTCGAACGATCCGGTATGGAAAGCATTTGCCGCGATCCCAGGGCTCGGCTCACCGTTTACAAGCGTGAAGCAGATGACTTCGTCCGTCTCGGATCTGGCGTCGCAAGTATTGGTCCCCAGTGCAGCACTCGCCGAGACGATCAGTCCATCGAAACTCCGTGGGCCCGACAACACACTCGCCCTGCAGCCCCTCGAGGTTGCGCAGCCGAAGCTCGCGGAGATCGCGACCAACGCAGAACGTATCAACCAAGGGGCACAGCAGATTTCGGACTCATGGCCCAGTCAGGTGTCGGACGCACGTAAGCAATTGACGAGTCAGATCGCCGAGACCGCCAGGTTCCTTCGCGGCACCGAGACCGCCGCACTGATCGCGCCGTCGATGCTTGGGTTCGATGGTCCCCGCCACTACTTCGTTGCGATGCAGACGCCGTCCCAGGCCCGCGCAACCGGCGGCCTGGTCGGCGGCTTCGCCGTCATGTCCGCGGAGAAGGGCCACGTCACCACACCACAGCTCGGACAGAACTTGGACATGAGCGAACCAACCACCCCGCAGCTAGACCTCGGCCCCGATTACAACCGTCTCTACGCGTGGACAAGGTCGTACTTGGACGTTCGAAATTCCAACTACAGCCCCAACTTTCCCGACGCGGCTCGCATCTGGATCGCCAACTGGAGGGGCCAGACAGGACAACAACTCGACGGCGCCCTGGCGCTCGACCCGATCGCGCTGAGCTACGTCCTGAAGGTCACCGGTCCAGTCACGCTCGCTGACGGCGAGAAGATCACGGCCGACAACGTCGTACCAATCACGCTCTCGACGTCGTATCTGCGTTTTGCCGATGACAACGACGCACGCAAGCACTATCTGCAGGAAATATCGAAAGCCGTCATCGGTCAGATCAGCACCGAATCGGGCAACACCGGCGCACTGCTCGAGGCACTCGGACGCGGCGTGCACGAACGTCGAATTATGGTCTACAGCGACCACAAGAACGAGCAGCAGGTCCTCGAGGCCACGGCCTTGGGACATCAGATATCCAACACATCAGCGCCATATATGAATGTCACGATGACGAACATCTCGGCGAACAAGACCGACTACTACCTGAAGCGCGAGATCGCGTACGCCTCCGGTGTGTGCTCGGGCGCCACGCGTGAATCGACAGCCACCGTCCGACTGACCAACACACTTCACGACACGACGTTGCCTGACTACGTGATCGGTACGCGAATGAAGCGCCAAACACGCTTTCCGCAGGGAACCAACTACACAAGTGCGCAGTTCACACTCACTCGGGGCGCAACCGTGCAGCACGTGATCATCGACGGCAAGGAGACGCCCTTCACAGTGGGCACGCTCCTTGGGCATCCTGTTGTATTCGCCCAGGTACCGATCCCACCGGGCATGAGCGCCGAGGTCAAAGTGGTGTTCAGCGAGCCGACGTCGGCGCACGGCGAGGCGCTCGTTCCCGTGCAACCCCTGGTGGACAATCCCGTGCCCCGAGTCGACGTCCCCGTGTGCGGACCGCGGAGCTGACGGGTCCTGAGCCGGGCGTCGCCGCTCGAATGTAGTCCGAACGGACCAAATCGGGGTGAGATACACCGTTCGCGGTACTCATCACTCTCAGCGTTGTCGGTCGGATCGGCAAAGATGTCCCCATGACACCCTCGCCTGTCCGCGCGCGCATCGGTGTCGTCGACGACCACGAGCAAATCGTGCGTGGCCTGCGGGCCACATTTGCCGAGCACGACGGCGTCGAGCTGGTCGCCGGCGCCGACACCGTCGCCGGGCTGCTCGCTGTCACCACCGAACTCGACTTGGTTCTCCTCGACCTCCGGCTCGACGACGGCACCACGCCGCTGACCAACATCGCCGCGCTCACCGACGCCGGAATTCCCGTTCTCGTCTACACCTCCGGCGACGAGCTCTACCTCGTTCGCCAGGCCGCAAGCGCTGGGGTGCTGGGAGTGATCCGAAAGAACGCACGCGAAGCCGAACTCCTCGACGGCATCGCGCAGGCACTCGACGGCAACACCGTCGCGAATATCGACTGGGCAGCGGCCATCGACTCCGATGAGGAATTCGTCGACCTTCCCCCGCAGCTACGTCGAGTTCTGGAGCTGTATGCGGCGGGCGAATCGAATGCACGCGTCTCGGCCGAGCTCCATCTCTCCGCTGAGACCGTCGCCGACTACGTCAGCCGGATCCGCCTGCGTTATCAAGCCGTCGGCCGACCCTCGCCCACCAAGACCGACCTGTACAAGCGAGCGATAGAGGACGGATGGCTACCGATTCCGCGACGTCTCCGGCGGTAAGCGACACGTCGCGGGATGCCCTGGCGGGACGTCGAATCCTTCGACAGTTCACCCTCTTCGCAGCCGCAGGCTACCTTCTCTACGGCGTTCAGCTGGCGGTTCCGGTCGCCGCGGCGTCAGCGATCACTGCACCGTGGTACACGCCGGTCGCGGTGCTGTTGACCTTCGGCACCGGACTGTCGATGGGTCCGCTCACGTGGCACGCGGGTTACCGTCGACTGCAGACCATCACTGGCATCAGCGCCATTGGCTACCTGATTGCACTGGCCCTCTGGTGGATCGCGTGGGACGGCGGACAGATCCACACTGTGCAGGGGCTGTGGCTGTCGATGTTTCCGGGCCTCGCTGCCATCTGTGCTGCCCTCGCGTTTCGACCAGCCTGGGCGTTCGTGGTACTCGGAGTCGCGGTCACCGGGTCAGTCATTGCCGACCGGTTAGCCCGACACGCAGAGGTGATCGGACCGATCGTGGCCCAGATATGCTGGGCCAACGCCTTTTCCATGGTTTTCGTGGTTGCCTCAATCATGGGCCGACGCACGGCCAGAATCCTCGACGACTCGCGAGCCGAAGCCTATTCGACCACCGCGGATGCTGCCGCAGCACAAGCCCGTTCAGCGGAACGGGCACGCTTCGACGCACTCACGCACGACAGCGTCATGTCGACACTTCTACTGGCTGCGCGACGCGGAACGTCGTCTGAGCTGGTTCAGGATGCACGAAATGCGTTGACTGCCATCGACCGCGCGGGATCCGATGACATCGACGACGAGGTTGGCGCCTCGCAAACCCTGAGCCGTATCCGCGCAGCAGTGGCTCTTGTTGCGCCGCAACAAAGGGTGTCCGCCTCCGTATTGGACGACACGGCACGCTATCCCGCTGCGGTGGTGACGGCGATCGCCGCGGCCGCCGCCGAGGCTGTCCGTAACTCCCAACGACATGCCGGTCCCGACGCACACACACGAGTCGATGCAACCTCCACCCCGGCCCGTCTCAGCGTCTACATCTCCGACACTGGAACAGGATTCGACCCCAATTCGGTACCCGCCTCACGCCTCGGCATCTCGGTGAGCATCGAAGGCAGAATGTCCAAGATCGACGGTGGCTCGGCGACAATCGAATCGCAACACGGGCGCGGAACAACAGTGAGGCTCTCGTGGACACGCACGAACTGACCGATGCGCGGCATCTCCTCGGCATGCGGGAACGTGGTGTGTGGTTGGTCGTTGGCACGTTCGTCAGCGCGTGCTGGTTGGTTGCACTCACGTCGGGCGACACAGTGACCTCGCTGTGGGGCCCAATTGCAGCAGCCGCTATCTATTCTGCCGCGACGATCGGTCTCGTTGCAGCCGAGGGCGATCCGCTCCCGGTGACACCGACAGTGCTCTTTGCTGCAACGGGCCCCGTGTGCAGTTGGCTTGTCCTGTCGGTGTCGTCGGCGTCTGCAATAACCTCTGTCGCGGTTGCGATGAGCCACGGAACGTCAGCGGCGATATACGCATTCATGGTGGTGCGCGGACGACGAGTCGCGCCATGGCTTGGATTTTTCGCAACCGTTGTCGTATTCGCCGTCTGGGGCGCCATGAGCGGCGCGGGGCCCATCCTCGCCGTGGTGCAGGTGACCGCCGACGCTGCCCCGCTGCTGATGGCAATGCTGTTCTCGTTCACACTGAACCCCACTGCGCGAGAGGTGTTTTCGCTACGGCAGCAGACGACGGTGCGTGTGGCTCAGCTCGCGGCGTCGCGCGCGGCTGCCGACGAACGCACACGCCAGGTCAGACAACTCGCCTCGCTCGCCCGACCCCTCCTCGAACTGATCGCGTCGGGAGCAGAACTCACGCCGGCGCAACGACTCGACTGCGAGGTCCTCGAAGCCCACCTGCGCGACCGCCTGCGTGCACCGCTGATGAGCGAACTCGACCTCGACACTCCCGCGTACGACGCTCGCCTCCGCGGCGTCGACGTGGTGCTCATCGACGACTCGTCCGAGGAGATCGCCCAGGACGTCCGCGAACGCATCAGCAGGCTGGCAACCGAGGTGCTCCGTGCCGCCGAGGACGGTGAGGTTTTCGTCCGTATTTCACCAGCCAACCGCACAAGCGTCGCTTCGGTGCTGCATCGGCCGGTCACCGGCTCCAGCACCCGCATGGAGGTCGACGCCGAGGGCGGGGTGCGGGCGGCCGGCTGAGGTCAGGTCGGGCGCCTCACGCATGCCGCGGAGCACCTGGCCGACGCCCGGAACGGGCGCTCGCGTAGAATTCAGTAGCACGCGATTGAATTTCGAGAAGGGCGCAAACCATGGCAGAGACGTCGGCTCGACCAAGGGGCTGGCAGTACGTCCGCTATTGCTACGGCGCGGTGTTGCCCGACTCGATGCGCGACTGGGTCGCCAACGACCTGGCAGGCAAGGGCGCCGCGCGACGCATGGTGGTTCGCTGGGCGATCCCCTGCATCATCCTGATGCTCCCGATGCTCTTTGTGCCCGCCGACTGGGGCGTGCGGTTCATCATGTTCTCGCCCATCCCGATCGCGTACGTCTTCTTCTCGATCGCACTCAACGTCATCTACCGCAGGCATCGGCTCTCACAGCACGGCCTGAATCCTGATCTGGTCAAGCGCAACGAGCGCGTCCGCAACGCCGATCTGTACGACGAATACCACCGCAAGTACCGCGGCAGCGCGCGGTAGCGAGCGACCACTGCCAAACGCCCTAACGTGGGCGAGCGGAAGCCCTTGAGCGCGTCCCCTGCCGCGCCACGTGCGTGCAGTCGACACAGTGCGCATATCCGCCGCGTCCGATCTCGCGCGTCGACAACAGTCGGCGCCGTCACCCTCGGTGACAAGTAGGCCGAAATGTCACTCGATCAGACCAATTATCCACTTATTCACGTGTTTTCAGCACAGCGGCCGAGTTCGCACTCGTAGACTCAAATCTCTTCGTCGACATCGAGGAGCCGATCGGCCATGTATGCCTGACAACCCGACCCCGCACTCGTCGCCGGGCCACCAACTCGACTGGATGGACTGGAGCCCAGGAAACGCGTCCGAGGCCACCGCACCTCAGGCACCCGAGGCAGCCACCCGCGTCCATCTCGACAGTTCCGCCGCGGCTCCCCCCACGATCTCCCTGAAGAAGGGGTCGACGTCTGCTGCAGCACCGACGCTTCCCCCTGGCACACCGGCCCCGACGAACTCGGGCCGGGAAGCCACTCAAGCATCGCAGGTCGCGTCGGACGCCCGGCTCTACATTCCACCTGCCGCGCCGGCCGCCCCGTACCAATCGCCGTATCAGCCTGCTGGCCGACCGCCATCGAAGTCCTCATGGTGGTTGATCGGCGTCGGACTCGTCGTGGTGTTCGCACTCATTGTCGGAGGGGCGGTGTGGGCTGCCACCAAGGGGCCACTCAAGGCGAACAACTCGTCGACAAGATCTGCCTCGGGCGCACAGAACCTCCCCGACACATTGACCAGGTGCGCGCAGCCGTTGACCACCTCGTCGCCGCAGGCGTCGCTCACGAGCTCCGGTTTGGCCGTGACGTTCACGGCGTCTAGTCCCTGCTCCGGGGGTGATGTGCTGTCGGGATCGCAGGCCGCCGTTGCGGTTTTATCCTCGGCGGGTCCGGTCGCGAACGGCACCTTCGATTTCTCCAGCTCACCGATCGGTGTTCCGCCACAACCTGACTCACGGCAGATCACGCTCACCTATCCCACGGGCAGCTTCTACCAACTGCCCGACGCGAGCAGCGGTTCGAACCTCACGATCCAGATCACCGACTCCGGCGCCACAGGCACCTCGGCACTTTCGTCCTCGCAGGCGACCGGTCCGGCGTCAGCCACGGCGTCGCAGGCAGGTCAGCCGACCGGCGTCAACGTGGATAGTGTTGCTGCACAATCACTTCGCGCACAGGTCGACGCCGACCGCGCGAGGATCCTGTCGAGCAGCAACAACCAATGGGTTGCTCAGCTCAGTTCCAAGCAACCCGGGCTCGTCGCCGACGGCAAGACGTGGACCAACAAAGACATCCTCGACGAGTTCGCCGCCAACTACCAACGCTTCTCGGGCGCACGCCTGCTGTGGAGTGACGACTGGTCGGTGTTCAGCTCATCCGGTTGGTGGGTCACCATCACCGCTCAGACGTTCCCGAGTCCCCAGGCGGCCGTCGCCTGGTGTCAGCAACAGAACTTCGACCGCGACCACTGCCTGGGAAAGCTGATCAGCAACACTGCGCCGCCCGAAGGCTCCACCGCCTACATCCGATGATCGACCCGCCGAGAGTCCACACGAAAGGTCTTGTCCCGTGACTGCCATCGCGGCTCAGCCGCCACTACTCGAGGGCGAAGTCGTCGAGTATCACGCCCAGTTCAGCCCTCGCCTGCTCCTCAAGCACATCAAGACGACGGTGACGCTCACCAATCGCCGCGTTATCGTGCACGAGCCGCACGTCATCTTCGGCTTCATCGAGCACGGACACATCCTCGGTGAGATCCCGCTACGTCACGTCTCCCAGATCTCGACCGGCAACACCACGTCGTCGCGACGCATCATGTGGGGCACCATCGCGGTACTGGTCGGCCTCTTTTTTCTCATGAGTAGCGGGGCGCTCGGCCTGACCGGCGTCTCCGTGTTGGTCGGGCTGCTCTTCATCGTCGTCGGCGTGGTCTTCTTCGCGACCGCGCACTCCAACGGGATCGTGTTCCGCAGCACCGGCGGCAGCAACCTCGTCGCCCACGGCTCGAAATCCGAACTGCCACAGATCGAACAGGCCGGGCAGATCGCCGGGAACCTGATCTTCAGCTGAAGCGCAGCTACTCGCACGCAACTCCGTCGCCGTCACGATCGAGCTTCGACGAGTAGCCCGGCTGTCCCGAGTACAGCGGCGCAGCACCAGCGGCACGTGCGGCCGCGCAGCTGGCGTAATAGGCGCTTCCGCCACCCGAATCCGAGGTGGTGGTCGGTGCCACAGCAGTCTGCGTACGCGTCCCGACGAACCCGCGCGGAGTGTTGTCCGCGTCGTCGGCCGCCTGTGTCGTGGTGGTCCCCGTGGTCCCGGTTGACGCTGTCGGCGTAGCCGTCACCGTGGTGGTGCGCCAGACTGTCTCGTTCGACGCCGCGCTGGTTTCGGTCAGCGTCGTCGTAGAGGTCACCGTCGGCGCCGCCTGTGGGCCGTCGCTCCCACCGATGGCCGTCCCGACTCCGCAGCTGGCGATCATCAGGAAGAACGCCCCGACACCACCGGCGATGATCGCTTTTCGACTGATCTTCGACGACGAGCCCGAGGGCGCAGGCCCATAGGGATACTGTCCGGTCACGGGCACCACCTTGTGTTCAGGAGCGAGGTACTGAGAAGCGAGGTATTCAGAAACGAGCCCTCAGTGTGCACGTTATGCCCGCTTCCGACGGTGCGCGGGGGTCAGGTTCACCCGATCAGCCGACAGCCACACCGCGCAGAAAAGTACGCGCCACAGGGCCTCGGTATGTACCGGTACATGCCGACAGCCCCAGACGCGTAGAAATCTGCGCGCCGCTACGCGCTCCGCCCGAGCAGATCCGCCAACGCGGCGTCGAGCTCGGGGAACCTGAACTCGAAGCCCGCCTCGGCGAGCACCTCCGACCGCGCGCGACGCCCGGTGAGTCCGAGCGCCGGATCAGTACGGAGAAAGACCGCACCCACCTTGAGCATCGGTGCAGGCGTGGGCGGTGCGGGCGGGCGGTGCAGTGCGTGCCGCAGTGACGCCATCAAGTCGACGTTGCGAACCGGATTCGGCGACGCCCCCACAACCACACCGTCGGGCACCTCGACGGCAGGATCGAGACCCAGCGCCGCGCGAGCGATGGCCAACCAGTCGTCGACGTGAATCCAGCTGAACCACTGCTTGCCCGATCCGACGCGTCCGCCGAGTCCCGCTCGCGTGATGTCGACGAGCCGCTTCATCGCCGCCGAACGTCCGTCGAGCACGATCGAGGTCCGCAGGATGGTCAGGTGTTCGGTGTTCGCACCGGTCACGGCCTCCTCCCACGGTTGGGCGACGCCGGTCATCTGCGGTAACCCAACCGGTAGCGGAGTCGACTCGACGCACCACTGCTCACCCGCATCGCTCCAGATCGCAGTGGTGCTCGCCTGCAGCCATCGCGCAACCGGAGCATGCAGCGTCTTCGACGCCTCCACCAACGCACGCGTGGCGTCGACGCGGCTGTCGCGCAGCGCCGCGATGTTGCGCTCAGTAGGCGGACAGTCGACGAGCTTGCCCGCGAGATTGACCACGGCAACGGGGCCGTCGACAGCCAGGGCATCAGCCCACGCACCCACACTCCGGCCATCCCAGACGAGTTGATCGAATGGCGGCGCGGGGTCGACGCTGCGCGTCAGGATCACCGCCCGGTGACCGCGGCAGCTCAGATCGGCGGCAAGATGTTGTCCGAGCGCACCGCTGCCGCCCGCGATGACAACGGTCAGCGCGTCGTCGACCTTCGGGGGCCCGGCAAGACGTGCCAGGCGGGCGAAGTCGGTACGCGCGGTCAGCTGTGGCACGCCCGACAGGATGAACCTGCTCACCGCCCCTACGGCAGCGGTGGTCGTCACGGTCTCGGTGACCACCGTCCCACCGTCGACGGGGACCAGCGTGAACTCGATGCGCGTGTCCGCAACCGGCTCCGGCTGCGTCAACGTCAGCACTCTTCCGTCGGCCACGCTGATGATGAAAGGCGGAGCCAACCGTCGATGAAGCGCTCCCACAACAGGATTCGCCTGTACGTAGTCACCGCGAACTCCGGCGCCGGGCGGACCGTCGAGTCTCACTTCGCGATACCCGCTGTGCCACTCGGGTAGTCGCGCCGGGTCTCCGATGACCGACCAGAGCGCCTCGGCGTCGAGCGCGATGAACTGCGAATGCGACCTCGTTGTGGACATACTTCGACGCTAAGCCCTCCGGAACCGGAAAGATCCTGTGTCGCTACTCACCCCGAGCGATGCGTGCGCGTGGAAGAATTCTGATCCATGGGCGACGGAGCGCAGAAACCGCTCGTGCTGCTGACACACGGGGTCAGCGGCACGCCGCCAGAACAGATCCTCGACAGTTCTCGTGTGGTCGAGGTTCCCGGCACCGACCGGGAGTCGATGACGGAGTCCGGTGCCAGCCCGTTTCGTGGCACGTTCACGACGTGCCCGCAGCAGCCGGCGCACCTGAGGCAACAGCAACGCCGCATCGCCTACCGCTGGGGCGATATGACCTCAGGCCTTGCCGTACAGGCGATTTGGGCGCTATTCGCCCCGTTCGCCCTCGTCAACGTCGCAGCGTGGATGTACCCGAAGATCCCGCCACACAACGCGGCCGCCAAGGCGTCGGTATGCGTCGCCCGGGCCGCGCTGCGTCTCCTCGGACTCGCGTTGACCGCGACCATGGTCGCGCAATTGGCGTTCCTCATCGACGCCGTCCTGTTCAGCCGGATCACCGATGACTTTTGGCACACGACCTGGGTGTTGGTAAGTCTGGCAGCACTGTTCGGCGTCGGCGCGTTCGTTGCGTTCTACGGCAACAACGACACTGATGTCCTCTCCCCGACTGACACCCCGACCGGCGGCGTGCCCCTGATCTCACAGGACTCCTTCGTGCGTCCGTCTGACGGCAGAGCAACATTGTTGATCACCACTCACGCAGTGGCCGGAATCCTCACCGCGGCACTCGTCGTGGGTGCCGACGCCCTACCAGGTGCGTGTCGCGCGCTCATAGTCGCCGTGCTGGTGATCGTCTCGGCTGCCACCGCCGTCTGTACCGATCCCCGCGCAACGTCGACGCCTGCGGAGTGGCTTCAGTTCTTCACAGGGTGGTGGGCAATGCTGTGGATCGCCGGTGCCGGCGTAGCCCTCGTCCTGACAGCCAGCCTTCTCGATCCCGCGCGCCCGGATGACACAGTCATCGCGTGGTTTTTCGGCGCCGACGCGCTCCTCGTGGCGGTGGCGATTGCGGCAACCTTTTGCTCTTTGGTGCTCCCACGCAACCGCTTTGAGAACACGCGCCGATTCTCACGGTGGTGGCGCGGCACCGGGCCGGCGGGTCCCTGGCTGCGCGGGCTACACGGGCCATTTGTGGCAGCCATCGGTGTCGTGTGGGGCGCGGGACTGGGAATGGGCCTCACCCGCGTCGTGGCGTTCCTCCTCGACCACTACGGTGGCGAACCCTCTGAGATCTACCTCCCCGACGTCTACACAGACACAGCGTGGATGTGGGGCGTCACCGTGGTCGTCTGCGGGCTGGGCGCCCTGGTATTTCTTGTCGGAATCGTCGTCGCGAATGGCAGGGAACGGTCGTTTCTGACTGTGCCACAACAACAATCGGTTGGACTTGATCCCCTTGAGCTCGCGCCGAGCACGAAGTTCGGAGTGAAGCTGAATTGGGCGGTCGCCACCGCGAAATTGACGATCCCGGCCTGCGTTCTGGTCGTCGCGGTGTGCGCGATGGCAGCGGGGCTCCTCGCACGAGGAGACCGGCTCTCCTTTCATCTCGGGATCGTCGACGGCAGCGGTCCGGTGCAGGGCATCGGGATCGTGGCGCTGGCACTCGTCGACCTGCTACTCCTACGCGCGATGTACAACGCGGCGCGCAGCCCACGCAAGAGTGGGCGATCACTCGGAGTGCTGTGGGATCTCGCGTCGTTCTGGCCGCGCGAAGCCCACCCGTTGGTCCCCCCTGCCTACGCGCCACGCGCCATCCGCGATCTCCAGCGCTTCCTCGCCAACGTCTGGGAGAAGGAGCCGTCCCGCACTGTGATCCTGGCGGCGCACAGCCAGGGGACGATGATCATGTACGCCCTCGCCCATCGGCTACCTATGGGGCAGCAGCGTCGGATTTCGCTGCTGACCTACGGTTCTCAGCTCGGCTGGGCCTACGGGCGGGCGTTTCCCGCAGCACTGAGCCATCTGACGCACCTGCGGTTGCGGCGCGAACTCGGCGGACGCTGGATCAACCTGGTCAGGTTCACCGACTACATCGGCGACGGCGTCGTCAGCCTCGCCCGAGGTCGGGTGCTGGAACCATACATCGGTGAATCAGGCGCCTCCATACGGTTGATCGACGGCAGGTACGTCGTCGACCAGGACCACAACTTGGCCGAGGTGTGGCTGCCCGATCCCTCGCCCTGGGACTATCCGCCCAACACAACTCACCAACATTCCGCGTACACGTCCGACTCGAGCTGGGATACGTGGATCACACAGCTCACAATTACCCAGTGACAGCGCACGCCATTCGACGACGCGACGCCCTGCGCCTGGCAACACTCGGCGGCGCAGCCCTGCTTGCGGCATGCTCGCCTGCTCCGCGCCCTGCACGTGGACCGACCCCACGACACACCTGGGGCGCATTCATCCCCGAGGTCCTCCCCGGTCGCGAACGCCGACGGGTCGGCACCCGACGACAAGGCAACGTGGATTCGACGCTTCTTCGGCATCGTCGAGTCCACCGACCGCCTCGACGGGGCGCTGTGGTTAGGGATGAACGGGATACGCGAGTGGAACGCCACGACGACGAGCACGGCGATGCCGCGCAGACCCGCGATGTCGTCGAAGAACTGTCGCTGGGGAGCTGCGGGGGCGGCAGGCGCGAGGATGTCGGTCAGTCTCACGTCGACCACGAGAGCATGATGTCGAAAACGCCCATCGCGAGCACCCCGATGAAAACGATCGCAAGCGTGTAGCCGATCACCTCGAACACAGTGACGCGGTTCCAATTGGCTTCGGCGGGGCGTCGTTCCGTCACCTCAGGGCGCTTGGGCGAGCGATACTCTGGGGCGTGCAGATCGAACTCGGGTTCGCTCATGCCGCGCGCTCCGTGACGTCGGGCGCCTCAGCAGTCGCAGCGTCAGCGTCGATCTCGTCGGAGAGCTTCGACGATTCACGCTGATGCGAGACGAGTATCTTGATGAACTCGGACAACAGCGGCACGGCCAGATGGGTGTAGGCCCCCACGAATCCGACGAGCATGAAGAAGTCCCAGAGCCCGTACTCCAGCACGTCACGAACCACGAGAACCCAGAACAGCGCAAGCGAACCGCCGAGCGCGACGACGCCGAGCAGACTGACCGACCGCGCGAGCGAATTGGTCTTGCCGACGACACTGGTTGGTACCCAACCCTTTTCGTGGCCCGTCAGCTTGTGCCAGATGGCAACCGTATGCGCGAAGCTGTACGCCATCTGGATGCGCAGAACCTCGAACCGCCATCTACTCCGCGACACCAGCGGGAAAAGCACCACGTACACCCACAGTCCCAACAGGAACGGGAGGAGCTGAGCCGGATGCACATCGGCCGGATAGAAGGCGGCCATCACGATGCCCGGAATGAGGAGCATGAAGACGTTCATGGCGGTCGTCAGGTAGTAGAACACACCCGCCAAGGCCGCGAGGCGCTGCCGTATCGTCGGGCGGACGGGAGCTGCGGCCAGCGCCGGATTCGGAAGGCGCGACAGCGAACCCATGCACCACCGGTACTGCTGGTTGAGGAATCCGGCGAGATCGGCGGAACACAGCCCGCGCGAGAGCACCACCGGCACGAGGGGTGGGCACCTGCGCGCGGTTCGGCGATCAGCAATGAGCCCGATCGCCCCGTCGCGACCAAGTACTGGAACACCTCCACCGAGGCGTACGGACCCATGACAGGCCTCGGCCAGGTAACGAACGGTCCGATCGGAGTTCTGGAACGGAAGTGCTGCCGGCAAGAACCCGGCTTACGCGCAGCAGAACCTCGGGCAGCTGATCCGCCCCGAGGTCACCCCCGACCTCATCCTGCTCAACTACGCGAGCACTCCCGATCAGAGCACACCGCTCGCGGCGCAGGTCCAGCCGCTGATCGACCAACTCACCAAGAAATATCCGAAGGCCAGGATCGCCGTGATCAAGCAGACGGTCGACGGCGCGTCGTCGGATCAGAGCGCCGGTTATGCCGCCGCCATGGACGCCGAGGGCATCCAGGTCATCGACGTCCACGGCACGTTCCCGTCTGACCAGTCGACGAAGTCTGTACTCACCGCGTTCGGACTGTCGAGCCAGTAGCTAGGGTTCTAGGGTGGCAACCCCAAAGCAGTGGATCGCCGGGGCGCGACCCCGCACACTCCCCAACGCGATCGCACCCGTCGTCGCCGGTGTCGGCGCAGGCCTGCACATCGGCGGCGTGAACTGGTGGAAGGCGGCGCTGGCCGCGGTCGTCGCGATTGCCTTCATCATCGGCGTGAACTTCTCCAACGACTACTCCGACGGCATCCGCGGCACCGACGACGAGCGCGTCGGCCCGATGCGGCTCGTCGGCTCGGGAGCCGCATCACCGGAGTCCGTCAAGCGCGCGGCGTTCCTCTGCTTCGGGATCGGGGCTGTGTGCGGTCTGGTGCTCGCCGCGACCACGGCCTGGTGGCTCGTGCTCGTCGGAGCGATCTGCATCGCGGGTGCGTGGTTCTACACCGGAGGGTCGAAGCCGTACGGCTACATCGGACTCGGCGAGGTCGCGGTGTTCGTCTTCTTCGGCCTCGTCGCGGTGTTGGGCACTGAATACGTCACCGTCGGGACCGTCGACTGGGTGGGACTGGCGTGCGCGGTCGGAGTCGGCTCGCTCTCGACGGCGGTGCTCGTGGTCAACAACCTGCGCGACATCCCCACCGACCGCGAGTCTGGCAAGAACACCCTGGCCGTGCGCATGGGCGACGCGGCAACCCGACGCTTCTACGGAGTACTGCTGCTGATTCCGCTCGTGATGAGCGTGGTGCTCGTGGCAGCCACCCCGTGGGCACTGCTCGGGCTGCTCGCCGCTCCCCTCCTGTGGAAGGCTTACCAGGCGGTCCGCGCGGGAGCTGTCGGCCCGGGGCTCATTCCCTCGCTCGGCGCCACCGGCATGGCCATGCTCGCGTGGGCCGTGCTCACGGCCGTCGGGTTGGCGGTCGGGTAGCGGGCGGGCGGGTCAGCTAACGGCCCGGGCCCGACCGGGGCGCAGAAAACTACAGCCCACGGGCGGCGCGCATGTACCGGTACAGGCGAGGCACCCCAGAGTGGTAACTATCTGCGCGAGCTGATCTGTTCGAAGAACTCATCGGACGTGAGGATCGTCGTCGAGCGCCGTCGCGGATTGAGGTGCACCCCGTTGTGGACGGCACCCATGATCGTCGCCTCGACGTGGGGCCACCGGTCGATGACATCGTCGTACGTGAACGGCATGTACACGTAGTTGCCCGCGGCCTGCACCTGGTTTCGACGACGGTCCTCTTGGAAGCTCTCCTTCTCGGAGTGGAACGCATAACCGTCGACTTCGACGACGAGCCTGTCGCCGATCAGCATGTCGACATGCCCGACGCCCGGAATGTGCGCCTGCGTCGTGAGGCGTACACCCTTGCGGCGGATACGAACCCGCGTGATCGACTCGATGCCCGACGCGGCCTTGGGGTCGCACTCGTCGAGGAGTCGCCTCACCGACTTCGGCGCTCCGTCGAACGCCGAGTGGATCTCCTCGACGGTGGGCACGATGAGGCCGGACTCCATCTCGTCGTCGCCGCCGGACTTGCCCGACAGCGCGCCCGCGCCGTCGGACTCGCCGACGAGCAGACGATCGTCGTCACCGACTCGATGCTGCACCGCCGATACCGTTACGACGCAGGCACGCTCGAAGCTGCGGCCACACTCACATGCAGTTCCGGCGGCGCGGGCAAGTCCGGCGGTGCGAACACACTCGTCGGCGAGTCCGACGGCGCGGGCGCGCTGTCGGGCAAGTCCGGCGGCGACGACGAGATGGAGTCCGGCCTCAT
>NZ_LZMO01000023.1:0-35551 GCF_001665715.1 Gordonia sp. 852002-10350_SCH5691597 | reverse complement strand
ACCGAACGGACCGTGGCCGCCGCAAGGTCCTCCTCCCCAGGGCCCACCACCGCAGGGCCCGTATCCGTTCGGTCCCGATCCGGGGTAGGTCATGCGAACAGCATTGCACGGCGTCGTCCGTGCGCCGATGCCGAGTTCGGTTGTCGGCGTCGGGGTCTGGCCGTGTGAATGACGCCAGAACGCACAGTCGATGACTCCCGACGCACACCGCCCGCCCGACGACTCGTCGGGCGGGCGGTGTGCGGTGCTGTTGTGCTGGGACTCAGCAGTCGTAGTACAGCGCGAACTCGTAGGGGTGCGGGCGGATCTGGACCGGCTCGATCTCGTTCTCACGCTTGAGCGCGATCCAGGTCTCGATCAGGTCCTCGGTGAACACTCCACCGGCGGTGAGGTATTCGTGATCCTCTTCGAGCTTGTCGATGACGGCGCTCAGCGAGGTCGGTGCCTGCGGGATGCTCTTGGCCTCCTCCGGAGGAAGCTCGTAGAGATCCTTGTCGACGGGCTCGTGCGGCTCGATCTTGTTCTTGATGCCGTCGAGTCCGGCCATCATCATCGCGGCGAAGGCGAGGTACGGGTTGCCCGAGCTGTCGGGGCAGCGGAACTCGAGGCGCTTGGCCTTCGGGTTGTTGCCCGTGATCGGGATACGCACACAGGCCGACCGGTTGCGCTGGCTGTAGACCAGGTTGATCGGAGCCTCGTAGCCCGGCACCAGACGCTTGTAGGAGTTGACGGTCGGGTTGGTGAACGCCAGCAGCGACGGAGCGTGGTGCAGGATGCCGCCGATGTAGTAGCGAGCCAGATCCGACAGGCCCGCGTAGCCGGCCTCGTCGTGGAACAGCGGCTTGCCGTCCTTCCACAGCGACTGGTGAGCGTGCATGCCCGAGCCGTTGTCTCCGAAGAGCGGCTTCGGCATGAAGGTGACCGACTTGCCGTTCGCCCATGCGGTGTTCTTGATGATGTACTTGAACAGCAGCACGTCATCGGCTGCGTGGAGCAGCGTGTTGAACTTGTAGTTGATCTCGGCCTGGCCGCCGGTGCCCACCTCGTGGTGGCCACGCTCGAGCTCGAAGCCCGCGTTGGTCAGGTTGGTCGACATCTCGTCGCGCAGGTCGACGTAGTGGTCGTACGGCGCCACCGGGAAGTAGCCGCCCTTGGGGCGCACCTTGTAACCGAGGTTCGGCGAGCCGTCGGGGTCGACGGGCGAACCGGCATTCCACCAGCCCGACTCGGACTCGACCTCGTAGTAGGTGCCGTTCATCTCCGAGCCGTAGGACACGCCGTCGAAGATGTAGAACTCGGCCTCAGCACCGAAGAAGCAGGTGTCGGCGATGCCGGTGGAGGCCAGGTAGTCCTCGGCCTTACGGGCGACGTTACGCGGGTCGCGGCTGTAGGCCTCACGAGTGAACGGGTCGTGGACGAAGAAGCTGACGTTCATCGTCTTGGCCTTGCGGAAGGGATCGATCTGAGCAGTTGCCGGGTCGGGCAGCAGCATCATGTCCGACTCGTTGATGGACTGGAATCCACTGACAGACGAACCGTCGAAGGCGAGGCCGTCTTCGAAGACGCTCTCGTCGAACGCCGTCGCCGGGATGGAGAAGTGCTGCATCACGCCGGGCAGGTCGCAGAATCGGATGTCGACGTACTCGACACCTTCCTTCTTGATGCCCTCGAGTAGTTCTTCTTTGCTGCTGTACACCGTGCGGTGACTCCTTCACTATTTCGCCGGCGGGTGGCCACGAGACGGTCACCCGACACGCTCGTCCGCCACCGAGAGACAGCAGCGGATCTCAGCTCAGACCGTATGGATCGGACGTTGCCCGCGCGTCAAGGACGTGTTTCTCCTGTGTTACACACCGCGGACGTGGGACACCATAACTATTCCTGATTCCGGCCTTGCGCGCGTGGTGAATCTGACCACTCGTCGACCATGCGTACCGATGCTCGACGGTGAGCGCCGGTGCCGTCGTGTGCGGGGCTGCCGGTCTTCTCCTGTGCGGGGCATACACTGACGTGCAGAGACGAGCGCGCTGCACCGCTCGTCGGGCGTAAATTCCGGCGGGGTTCACCCCGTCGGCGGACGAGGAGAGAGGGTGCCTGCGATGGGTCGCGCTACCGGATCATGGCTGTCGGGGCCGCAGGCCGGCCAGGACGTCGACGTCGAATACCTTGGCGCCGACCTCGGGCTTCCCGAGACCGGTCCGGGTTCGCTCGCGGGTGGCTGGCATCGCGTCGCCGGATTGATGGTCGACTGGCTGATCGCGGGTGGACTCTCGTTGTTGTTCGTCCGCTTCGGTTCACCCGACATGGGCACGGTCATCCTGGCGGTGTGGTTTGTCGTCGGTGTCGTCACGGTGACGTTGTTCGGCTTCACGCCGGGGCAATTCGCCGTGGGTACACGGGTGGCCCGCGTCGACTACGGCCCCGATCGCACCTCCGCGGAGGTCAGCGGCTCCGAGCACTTCGCGGCAGTGGGCCCGATCCGTGCGCTGGCGCGCCAGGTGCTCATCGTGTTCATCGTGCCCGCGCTCATGAACGACTACAACGGCCGCGCGCTGCATGATCGCGCGACCGGCACGGCGATGATCAGGACCCGCTGAGCTCTGCCGTCGCCTCTGTGCGAATCCGATCGAACTGGGCGCCCATCGCCTCGGACAGTGCGACTGCCGCTGACAGTGGCCGCACCATCACCGTGAAGTCGACGATTCTGCCGTCGTCGTCGAGGCGGAGGAAGTCGCAACCGGACACGGTCTTGCCCGACACCTTTGCCAAAAGCAGTGCATGGTGGTGGTGCGGACCGCCTCAGCTACGACGACGCGCGGTGCGCTGCATGCTGCGCGTCTTCGCGTTCGCGGGCAGCGGGCCCTTCGGCATCGCGGGTCCGGAGCCGCGGCTGCTCAACGCGCTGAGCCGCCCTTCGAGGGCGTCGATGCGCTTGCCGTCGATGTTGCGGGGCAGCTTGTTGAGGTGGCGTTCGAGCTTGGAAAGCGGTACCTGGTCGTCGTCGTTGCCGACGTACACCTCATAGATGGGGGTGTCGCCGACGACGCGTGCAGCCTTCTTCTTCTCCTGTGCCAGCAGCGAGCGCACCCGTGTGGGAGAACCCTCGGCGACCAGGATCACGCCGGGCTTGCCGATCACGCGATGCACGGCGTCGAGATGGCTGGTGCCCGCGACGGCCTGGCTGACCCGCCACTGTCCGCGCATGTTGCCCAACGCCCAACCGGCCGCGCCGGGTTGTCCCTCGGCACGCGTGTACACGGTCTTCTGGACACGACGCCCGAACAGCACGAACGCGGCGAGCAGTCCGAGGATGACGCCGACCGGGATGAACAGCCACGGGCTACCGAGCACGAGACCGAGAACGACGAACACCGCGACGACCAGCAGGAAGACGCCGACCATGTACGGGATGAGCCGCTTGTCTTCTTTACGCTGCATCTGGAACGCCTGCCAGAGCTGCGTGTAACGCTCGCGCGAGGCCTTACGACGAGCCTTTTTCGCCGCGGCCTTTTCCTCTTTGCTTGCTGCAGACGCCTTTGCCATGCCCTCTAGGATACGTCCGACCACCGACCGGCACGCCGGGGGTTGGCCGAGCACTCAGGCGTCGGCGTTTGCGGCGCCGACGGGGTGGGCGCTCGTCGGAAATCAGTGCGCGAGGCGGGAGAGGACGCTCGACGCTTCCTGGCTCGCCGACCCCTCGGTGGCGAGATGAGCCATCGCGGCGGGGATTTCGCGGCCGTGGTGAGCCATCGCCTGCGCGTAGAGTCGCCCGGCGCGGTACGACGAGCGGACCAGCGGTCCGGCCATCACACCGGCGAATCCGACCTCGCGCGCGAAGTCGGAATGCTCGACGAACTCCTCCGGCTTCACCCACCGCTCGACGGGATGGTGCCGCGGCGAGGGGCGCAGGTACTGCGTGATGGTGAGGATGTCGCAGCCCGCCTCGTGTAGGTCGACGATGGACTCGCGGACCTCTTCGGGTGTCTCGCCCATGCCGAGGATCAGATTCGACTTGGTGACGAGCCCGAAATCGCGAGCCTGGGTGAGGACGTCGAGGGAGCGCTCGTACCGGAACGCGGGCCGGATGCGCTTGAAGATGCGGGGGACGGTCTCGAGATTGTGTGCCAGCACCTCGGGACGTGCGTCGAATACCTCGTCGAGGAGCTCGGGCTTGGCGTGGAAATCGGGGATCAGGTTCTCGACGCCGGTGCCGGGGTTGAGGCGGTGGATGGCTCGCACGGTCTCGGCGTAGAGCCAGGCGCCCTCGTCGGGGAGGTCGTCGCGTGCGACGCCGGTGATCGTCGAGTACCGCAGGCCCATCGCCTGCACACTCTCGGCAACGCGGCGGGGTTCGTCGCGGTCGAGTTCTGCCGGCTTACCGGTGTCGATCTGGCAGAAGTCGCAGCGTCGGGTGCACTGTTCGCCACCGATCAGGAAGGTGGCCTCGCGGTCTTCCCAGCACTCGTAGATGTTGGGGCATCCCGCTTCTTCGCAGACCGTGTGCAGCCCTTCGCGTTTCACGAGTCCCTTGAGCTCCGAATATTCGGGGCCCATCGTCGCGCGCGTCTTGATCCACTTGGGTTTGCGTTCGATCGGGGTCTGCGCGTTGCGGACCTCGAGACGCAGCAGCTTGCGGCCGTCGGGGGCGGTGGGTGTGGAGGCTTGTGAATCAGACACGGTCACCGCACCGATGCTACGCCCGGCTCGACGGTCGACTGCGGGTCCGTTACACCGATCACATCGGCGCCGACGTCGCGGTGGTCGAACGCCGAGCGCACCGCGTCGACGACGTCGACGAGCACTTCGTCGACGGTGATTTCGTGGCCCGCTTCCAGCGCGAGCGAGGTGACGCCGGCGTCGGCGATGCCGCAGGGGACGATGGCGTCGAATGCGCTCATGTCGGGGTTCACGTTGAGTGCGAACCCGTGCAGGGTGATTCCGCGCGCCACGCGGATACCGATCTGGCCGAGTTTGCGTTCGCCCGCGTCGTCGCTGACCCACACTCCCGACCGGCCGTCGACGCGTCCGGCGGTGACGCCGAACCGCGCACAGACCGCGATCAGCGCCGACTCGATGCGTCGTACGTAGTCGACGACGTCGAGCGGCTGCGCGAGAGCGACGATCGGGTAGCCCACGAGCTGGCCGGGGCCGTGCCAGGTGATGCGCCCACCGCGGTCGACGTCGACGACGCTCGCGCCGTTCGTCGGCAGGTCGGACGGCTCAGTGCGTTTGCCCGCCGTGTACGTGGAGGGGTGTTCGAGTAACAGGAGGAGGTCGTGGTCGAGCGGGCCGTCGGCACGCTCGGCAGCGAGTGCGTGTTGGGTCTCGTACGCGTCTTGATAGTCGACGACGCCGAGGGTGCGTACCTCGAAAGGAGTCTCAGAATCCGTACGGATGGATTCGCGTGGCATGGGGAGCCCTACCGATTCGCGTAGGCCAGTCCGGAGTCGATGTCCGGGTGGGTGAAGGTGAAGTCGTTGTCGCTGAGCACTCCTGGTGCAACGCGCTGACTGAACAGAATCATTTCCTGCGCCATCTCGCCGCCCACGAACTTCGCGGCAAAACCGGGCACTCGCGCGAGTGTCGGACGGTGCACGGCCCGACCGAACGCCGACACGAAGTCGGCGAACGGTACTGCGCCGGGAGCCGCGAGGTTCACCGGTCCACTGATCGTCGACGAGAGGAGAAACTCGATGGCGCGGATCTCGTCGACAAGCGTGATCCAGGAAAAGTATTGGCGCCCACTCCCGATGGTGCCGCCGAGGCCGAGTTTGAACAGAGGCCGCAGCTTGGCGAGCAGCCCGCCGGAGCCGGAGAGCACCGGAGCTGTGCGCAACAACACGACGCGAGTGTTCTCGCCCGCGTTGCGCACCGCTGCGTCCTCCCAGTCGACGACGAGGTCGGCGAGGAAACCGCTTCCCGGGCCGTCGGACTCGATCGCCGCGTGTTCGCCGGTGTCGCCGTAGTAGCCCGACGCACTGGCGCTGAGAAAGGTGGGGACTCCCGCCTTCCGCACGGCTTCGGCGATCACCTCGGTCGGAGTGATCCGGGTGTCGCGCAGCTCCTGTTTGAACCGACCCGTCCACAACTGGTTGCCCACCCCGACCCCGCCGAGACTGACCACGGCGTCGACACCGTCGAGGGCTTCGGTTGGGACCCCGAGAGTCTCGGGGTCCCAACCGAATTCGTCGTCGGACAGTGGTTCGTGACGAACCAGGCGTCGGACAGTGTGGCCGGCATCGGTCAGCGAGGTGACCAGAGCCGAACCGATCAGCCCGTGGGAACCCGCGACGGCAATCAGCATGCGAGCCTTACAGCCCGAGTTCCGCTGCGAACTCGCCCTCTTCGAGGCGCTTCTTGATGGTCGTCAGGAAGCGGCCCGCGTCGGCGCCGTCGATGAGGCGGTGATCGTAGGTCAGCGGGAAGAACGACATCGAGCGGACCGCGATCGACTCCGAACCGTCGTCGCCGGTGATCACGACCGGACGCTTGACGATCGCGCCCGTGCCGAGCATCGCTGCCTGCGGCGGAACGAGGATCGGTGTGTCGAAGAGCGCGCCCTGGCTGCCGATGTTGGTGATGGTGAACGTGCCACCCGCGAGCTCGTCGGGCTTGAGGCCGTTCGAGCGAGCGCGTGCCGCGATGTCGGCGATGGCACGCGCCAAACCGGCGAGCGAGAGGTCGTCGGCGTTGTGGATCACCGGGGACAGCAGTCCGTTCTCGGTGTCGACGGCGATTCCGAGATGCACCTTGTCGTAGTAGGTGATCTCCTTCTTCTCCTCGTCGATCGACGCGTTGACGTTCGGGTGCGCCTTGAGCGCCTCGACGACGGCCTTCGCGATGAACGGCAGGTAGGTGAGGTTCACACCCTCGGCCGCCTTGAACGACTCCTTGGCAGCCTTGCGCAGGGTCGCGACCTTCGACATGTCGATCTCGAAGACCTGGGTCAGCTGTGCGCTCTCCTGTAGGGACTCGCGCGTCTTCTTCGCCGTGATCTGCCGGATGCGGTTGATCTTCTGCGTGGTTCCACGCAGCTTGGCGAGCTCGGGGCGGACCTCGGGTCCGTGGCCCGACGGGCTCGACGCCGCGGCAGCAGCCGGCGTCGACGACGCGGCAGGAGCAGCAGCGGGTGCGGGAGCCTTCTTGGCCTCTGCCGCCGCGAGCACGTCCTGCTTGCGGATACGGCCTCCGACACCGGTGCCCTTGATGGAGTTGAGGTCGATGTCGTTGTCGGAGGCCAACTTACGGACCAGTGGGGTCACGTACGGCGTGGATTCGACGGTCGGTGGATCGGAGGGTTCCTTGGCCGCGGGGGCGGTGCTGGCCTTGGCGGGCTCGGGTTCCGGAGCAGCCTTTTCGGGCTCTGGCTCCGGTTGGGGCTCGGACTCTGCCTTGGCGGGCTCGGACTCCGGCTCGGGTTCGGGCTCGGGAGTTGCGCCGGCCGCGGACTTGTCGCCGATGACCGCGAGCTTGCCGCCGATCTCGACGACATCGTCTTCGTTGGCGACGATCTCGATCAGTGTGCCCGCGACAGGAGATGGGATCTCGGTGTCGACCTTGTCGGTGGAGACCTCGAGAAGCGGCTCATCTTCGGCGACCTCGTCGCCGACCTGCTTGAGCCAGTTGGTGACGGTGCCTTCGGTGACCGACTCACCGAGCTCCGGCATGAGGACATCGGTTCCGGATGTCGATCCGCTCGGCGCCGCCTGCGCGACGGGCTTCTCGGCGGGGGCGTCGGCGTCGGTTGACGGCGCCTCGGGCTCCTGCTCTGGTTCTGAGGCCTGCTCGGGCTCGGTGCCGGCAGCCGAATCGGAATCGCCCGACGAATCGGAATCATCCGACGGTGCTTCTTCGCCCGCTTCGCCGATGACTGCCAGTTCGCCGCCGATCTCGACGACGTCGTCTTCATGGGCGACGATCTTCGTCAGCACACCTGATGTCGGAGCGGGGATTTCCGTGTCGACCTTGTCGGTGGAGACTTCGAGCAATGGCTCGTCGGCCTCGACGGTGTCTCCCTCCTCCTTCAGCCACCGCGTGACTGTTCCTTCGGTGACGCTTTCACCAAGGGCTGGCATCTGGACGGAGAAGGCCATCGTTGTTGACTCCTCGACTCGACATACGTGTCTGGGTTATGTGTGGTCTGTCGCGGTGGTGTGTGCGCCTCCGGGACACGGGCGTCGGCGGGTGGCCGATGCCCACGCGCTAAACCCTACCCGCCACCGGCCCGCGCCATGTGGCGTGTCGACGCAACTGCGTTGGCGAGTCGGGGACGGTGGCGGATAGGGGTGCGCTCAGCCGTTCTCGGCGATGTCCTCGATCACGCGCGCGATGGTGCGGACCGGGACGCCGGTTCCGCCCTTGGGGGTGTAACCCCACGGTGCTCCGGAGTTGAAAGCCGGTCCGGCGACGTCGATGTGGGCCCACTGCACGCCGTCGGCGACGAACTCCTTCAGGTACAGGCCCGCGGCGAGCATGCCGCCGTTGCGGTGGTTGGTGACGTTGGCGAGGTCGGCCACTCGCGACTTCAGGTCGGTGCGTAGCTCCGCGGCGAGCGGCATCGGCCACGCGTTCTCGCCGACTTCCTGCGAGAGTTCGGCGACGCGGTCGCGGAACTCCTCGGTGCCCATCACACCCGGTGTACGTGCCCCGAGTGCGACCATCTGGGCGCCGGTGAGCGTCGCGGTGTCGATGAGGTAGTCGGGTTCGTCCTCGCATGCGCGCACGATCGCGTCGGCAAGGACCAGGCGGCCCTCGGCGTCAGTGTTCAAGACCTCGACGGTGGTTCCGCCGTACTGGGTGAGTACGTCGCCGGGGCGCTGCGCGGTACCCGACGGCATGTTCTCGGCCATCGGCACGGTCGCAGTGACCGAGACGTCGACGTCGAGGCGAGCGGCCAGGATGGTGGCCGCGATGACGGCGGCGGCACCTCCCATGTCGGAGGTCATGTGATCCATGTTGGCTGCGGGTTTGATCGAGATGCCGCCGGTGTCGAAGGTGATCCCCTTGCCGACGAGGGCCACCTTTTTGGCGTCCTTCTTTCCCGTGTGCGTCAGCCGGACCAGTCGCGGCAGGCGTGAACTGCCCTTGCCGACGCCGATGATGCCGCCGTACCCGCCCTTCTCCAGCTCCGTGTCGTCGAGGATCTCGACCTTCAAGCCGACTTTGCTACCGAGATAGCGTGCGCGCTCGGCGAACTCTTCCGGGTAGAGGTGGCTCGGCGGGGTGTTGACGAAGTCGCGGGCGATCGCGGTGGCATCAGCGACGGCGACGGCGTGGTCGAGTTGCGCGGTGGCGGTTTTGCCGGTGTTCTCGACGAGCAGGCGCACCGTGGTCGGCGGAGTCTTTGTGGGAAGCGTTTTGGCGGAACGGAATTCGTCGAACCGGTATGCGCCAAGGAAGAAGCCCTCGCCGACGGGCTCGATGCCTCCGGCGGCGAGAGTGGTGGCGACTCGCTCGCGACCGTTCAGTGCACGGGCCACGATGCCCGCGGCCTGGCGGAGCTTCTCGGGATTCTCGACGTCGTCGGACGAGCCGAGGCCGACGGCCACCACGGCGTCGACGCCGAGCGACTCAGGTGCGGGAACGGTGGCCACATCACCGTGTGCGCCGCTGGCGCCGACCGCGACGAGCGCATCGCTGACGGCCGACGCCTGCGCGTCGTCGAGGAGCCCGTCGCCGATGAACAGGGTGGGCGCCGCGTCGGAGTCCGTGTCCTTGGAGTCTGTGTTTTTGGAGTTCGGGTCCTCGGGGTTGGGACTCTCGGGTGATACGAGCCCGATGACGAGCACCTCGTCGTTCTTGTCGAGGGAGGTTGCCAGTTGGATCTTGGGACCGCGTGTCCGGTCGACGCTCTCGTTCTTACTCACCCGCTCAACTCTGCCACGTCATTCCGCGGACCGACACGATCTCCCCAGAGCGGGTCCGACACCGGCAACCCTGCTTAGAGTGACCCGATGAGCGTGGGTACGACGAGGCGCACCGGGCAGCGCGCGACGGCCGGGGTTGCCACACGTCGTCGTCGATGGTGGTTCGTCGCGGTGGTCGTGGTGGTGATCGCTGCCGGGGCGGTGGTCGTGGTGGTGATCGCTGCCGGGGCGGTGGTCGGACTACGCGCCGCTTCTGGCGACGACGATCCGCTCTCGCGTGCCGACGCGAAGGTCGGCGTGGGTTCGTCACGGCAGGCGTTCCCCGCGGTCGACACCAGCGGAGCGGATCCGGTGCGCGCGCGGATCGTCGACGTCGTGCACTCCGAGTACGACCGCAACGCGGCGGGCACGACGTACTCCGAGGGAGTCGACGAATCGTGGTGCGCCGACTTCGTCAGCACCGTGATGCGCAAAGCCGGTGTGCCGTTTGACAATCCGAACTCCGGATCATGGCGAATCCCTGGCGTCGCGACGCTGACCGATTATCTGCACGCGAGCGGGCGGTGGCGTCCGGCCTCGCGGGTGCCCGCCGCGGGCGACATCGTGCTCTACGACAAGCCCAGTCACTTTCGCCAGCACACGAACATCGTCGTCGCGCGTGACGGCAACGTCGTGACGACGGTGGGCGGTGCCGAAGCGCAGGGGATCACGGTCGACCACTTCGATCTGCGGACGGTCGAGGGCGTGCAGGGCTATGGCGTCCCTTGAGTCGGCCGTCGTGTCGTGCGAGGTGCGCGGGCTCGACGTGGATCGGTAATCTGCCCGCATGACCGAATTGCTCGCCGGACCCATCGCCGACCGCCACTACGCACTCGGTGCCACCTTCGCCGAATTCGGTGGATGGCACATGCCCGTCTCATATGCGGGCACCGTCGCGGAACACAACGCCGTTCGCGAGGCCGTCGGGATCTTCGATGTCAGTCATCTCGGCAAGGCGCTCGTGAAGGGTTCTGGCGCAGCAGATTTCGTCAACTCGACACTCACGAACGACCTCGGGAAGATCCACGCGGGCAAGGCGCAGTACACACTGTGCTGCAACGAGTCCGGGGGAGTGGTCGACGACCTCATCGCCTACCTCGTCTCCGACGACGAAGTGTTCCTGGTTCCCAACGCCGCGAACACCGCGAAGGTCGTCGCCGCGCTGCAGGCCGTCGCGCCCGACGGTATCGAGATCATCGACGCGCATCGTGACTACGCGGTCTTTGCCGTCCAGGGACCGAAGAGCCCCGATGTGCTTGCCGCCGTTGGTCTTCCGACCGACATGGAGTACATGGCGTACGCGGACGCCGATCTCAAGACCGACGATGCGTCGTATCCGGTGCGAGTGTGCCGTACCGGATACACCGGCGAGCGTGGGTACGAGATCCTCCCGCGATGGAGCGATGCCGGGCCCGTCTTCGACGCGCTGCTGACCGAGGTGACCAACGCCGGGGGCCAGCCCGCCGGACTCGGTGCTCGCGACACCCTGCGCACGGAGATGGGCTACGCGCTGCACGGTCACGAACTCACCGAGCAGATCACGCCCAACCAGGCACGCAGCGGATGGGCGGTCGGGTGGGGCAAGCCCGCGTTCTTCGGTCGCGACGCCCTCGTGGCGGAGAAGGAGGCCGGACCTGCCCGGCGTCTCTACGGACTCAAGGCCACCGGCCGCGGCGTTCCGCGCGCGGGACTGACGGTGCTGGCCGGGCCGGGCGGCGAGACTGTCGGCGAGACGACCTCCGGGACGTTCTCTCCGACCCTCAAGCAGGGCATCGCGCTCGCGCTGATCGACACGGCGTCGGGCATCAAGAAAGGTGCGGAGGTCGTGATCGACGTCCGCGGGCGTGAGCTGACCTGCGAGGTGGTGATCCCGCCGTTCGTCGAGTCGCACGTGTGATCTCGACAAGCTCGATCCGGCGGATCTCGACAAACTCGATCCGGCGGATCTCGACAAACTCGATCCGGCGGATCTCGACAGTGAGGCGCCTCGATCAGCGTGGGTGGTCGGTGAGGGTTGCTTTTCTTCGCGGCGTTACCATAGGCCAATGACCTTGCAGTTCACCCGTACCGAGCATCCCCATCCGGTGTCGGAGTCCCGTCGGGCAGAGATCCTCTCCGCGCCGGGATTCGGCAAGTACTTCACCGACAACATGGTGCTGGTGGACTTCGACGTAGATCGCGGTTGGCACAGTGCGAAGGTCACGCCCTACGGACCGATCGCGCTCGATCCGTCGGCGATGGTTCTGCATTACGGACAGGAAGTCTTCGAGGGTCTGAAGGCGTACCGGCAGCCCGACGGTTCGATCGCCGCGTTCCGTCCTGAGGCCAACGCCCTGCGGCTGCAGCGTTCCGCTGAACGCCTCGCGATGCCGCCACTGCCGGTCGACGACTTCATCGAATCGCTGCGCGCGCTGTTGGACGCCGACAACGCATGGGTTCCGCCCGCCGGCGGCGAGGAATCGCTGTACCTGCGCCCGTTCATGTTCGCCTCGCAGGCGGGGCTTGGAGTCAACGCTCCGTCGTCGCAGTATGTCTACTCGGTGATCGGCTCGCCCGCGGGCGCCTACTTCTCCGGCGGGATCAAGCCGGTGAGCGTGTGGCTGTCGACCGAATACGTCCGCGCAGCACCCGGTGGTACCGGCGCCGCGAAGTGCGGCGGCAACTACGCCGCGGCCTTCCTGGCGCAGGCGCAGGCCACCGCGCAGGGCTGCGACCAGGTGGTCTGGCTCGACGCGGTGGAGCGTCGCTTCATCGAGGAGATGGGCGGCATGAACCTGTTCTTCGTGTTCGGTTCGGGAGCCGACGCGCGGTTGGTCACCCCGGAACTGTCCGGTTCGTTGCTGCCCGGTATCACGCGTGAATCGCTGCTCACCCTTGCGATCGACGCCGGGTTCTCCGTCGAGGAACGACGCATCTCCACCGAGGAACTCCGCAAGGGCGTCACGTCGGGCGACATCACCGAGGTCTTCGCGTGCGGTACCGCTGCGGTCATCACGCCGGTCGGCCACGTGAAGAGCGAGACCGACGACTACACGATCGGCAACGGCACCACCGGTGAGGTCACGCAGGCGCTTCGCGACACACTCACCGGCATCCAGCGCGGTACGTTCGCCGACACCCACGGATGGATGACGACCCTGTACCCGGCCTGATCCAGATCCGGTGTGATGCAGACATCCGATGGCCCCCGACACTCAGGTCTTGGAGGCCCGCGGTGTATCCGGGTCAGAATCCGCCGGGTCGGTAGCGGGGCGTACTCCGACGTCAGATCAGTAGTCCCACAAGGGCTATGGCTGTCGACAGCTCGATCACCGCGCCGAGGACGTCGCCGTTGATCCCGCCCATGCGGCGCGCGCAGTGCCGGGTGAACAACCATGCGAAGCCCAGTACGATCACGGCGGTGATGGCCGCACGCAACGCCGATCCGACGTCGAATCCGTTGGGTGACAACGACTGCCAACCGCCCGCGAACACCATCGCGACGATCGCCGACACCGACCACACGACGACCGATGCCCGTTGGGTGCCCGCGACGAGTGCGCCGAACCCGGTGGAATGTGCCGGCGGAAGTGACCGTCGACAGGCGATCACTACGGCCACGCGTCCGACGAACACCGCTGCGGCGATCGCAAGCCATCGTGAATCACCGCACAGCGCAGCGAATCCCGCGGTGTCGATGATCATCACTGCCGCGATCGTCGCAACCCCGAACGGCCCCGCTGAGCCGCTGTGCATCACCTCGGCGACCCGGTCGGGCGGGCCGTAGCATCCGAGGCCATCCGCAGTGTCGGCCAAGCCGTCGAGATGCATGCCCCGTGTCCCGACACCGAGGACGACGACGAGCAGAATGCCGATCAAGGCGGTGGAGAGGTCGGTCAGGCTCAGTGCCCACGCCACGACAGCGACAAGAGCGCCGAGGGCGAGGCCGACAACCGGGACCGCGGCGATCGAGGCGCCACCGAATCGTCGATCAAAAGTGTTGTTGCGCAATGGGATCGGCACGACAGTCAGCCATGAGAACGCGCCCGCGAGTGCGTCGGCCGGCGATATCCTGCCGCCCACGCCCGGGTCAGACCCCCGCCTCGCTGGTGGTCAGGGCCGCTGACGAGTCGGAATCGCTGATTCCCGCCTCGTCGAACGTCGACATGCCCCGCAGGATCTCCACAGACGAGGAGACGACGGGCAGCGCCATCAGTGCGCCGCTGCCTTCGCCGAGGCGCATCCGCAGGTCGAGGATGGGCTCGAGGTCGAGGTGTTCGAGCGCGAAGGTGTGCGCGGGTTCGACCGACCGGTGACCGGCAACCCACCAGCTCACGGCGCCGGGCGCCAGTTCGGCCGCGACGAGTGCCGCCGCCGTGACCACCACACCGTCGAGGATCACCGGTGTGCGACGCACGGCGGCCTGGGCCAGGAACCCGGCCATCGCGGCGATGTCGGCGCCGCCGACGGCCGCGACGAGTGCGAGGGGATCGTGGATGTAGCGTCGGCCGCGTCGCATGCCGTCACGGATGGCTGCGGTCTTTCGCATCCAGCCGGAGTCGTCGATGCCGGTGCCGCGGCCGACGACTTCGACAGGCTCGTGACGGGTCAGGGTACCGACGAGAATCGCTGCGGGAGTGGTGTTTCCGATGCCCATCTCACCCGCGATGAGAAGGTCGGCGCCAGAGTCGACCAAGTCGTCGACGATTGCGCGTCCCGCCGCGATGGCCTTGCGAGCCTCCGCGATGGTCAGCGCATCGGTGGCTCGGAGGTCGCCGCTGCTGCGTCGTACCTTGTAGCGCGAGACCCCGGGTGCGGTGTCGGCGTCGACCGACATGTCGACGACATGCACCGTCGCGCCACTTTGGCGGGCGAGGACGTTGACCGCGGCCCCACCTGAGGCGATGTTGGCGACCATCTGGGCGGTCACCTCGGGTGGGTAGGCGGAGACGCCCGCCTGCGCCACACCGTGATCGCCCGCGAACACCACCACGTTCGCCTGCTCGATCGAGCGGGGCGGACACACGCCCTGGCATGCGGCGATCCACACGCTGAGGTCTTCGAGCCTGCCGATCGAACCTGCGGGCTTGGTCAACGTGAGCTGACGCTCGCGTGCCGCCTGCGCGACGGACTCGTCGGGACGGTCGATGTGGTCGAAGACCTCGGCGTCGGTCGCGACGATGTCGCTGGTCTCCGGAACGTTGCCGGATGCCGCCGGTGTGGTTTCGGGGGCCGTCGGTGGCGTATCTGTGGCTGCCGGTGCGAGCACGGCTGCTGCCGGTGCGACGTCCGGTGTCGCTGCCGGTTTCTGTGTTGCCGCCGCTGGTGCCGCTTCCTGCTGTGCCTTCTGAGCAACGGGGGAGGGGAGTCCGGCTGGGAATTCAGCTGGGAGTTCGACGACGCGGCCGGCTACGACGAGCAGTACGCGATCGCAGACGGCTGCCACGGCCGAGTTCAGTGCGCCCAGTTCGTCCTGGAATGCGCGGCCGGCGGGGGTCGGTGGGACCGGAGCGAGCCCGACCTCGGGGCTGATGATCACCAGATCCGAGGTGACGTCGCTGATCGCCGCACACAGTTGCGCCGTGCGGTCGGAGCGGTCGATCGGAGATTCCCAGCCGTTGGTGGCGTCGATGTCGGCGGCGAGCCAGTTGCCGAGGTCATCGACCAGTGTGGCGACATCGGGCGTTGTCGACAGCTCTGCGGTGAGATCGGTGGTCTCGACTGTCGTGTACCGCTCGTCGCGGCGTCGTCGATGTTCCTCGACTCGCGCGACCCACTCCGCATCGGAGGTCAGTGTCGGCCCGGTCGCGATGTAGCGGACCTCAGAGTGCTCGGCGAGCAGTGCCTCGCCGACCCCCGATTTGCCCGACCGCACGCCCCCGAGCACCAGTGTGCGGGTGCCCCTCGTGGTCATTGCCGGTTCAGACCTCGTCGCCCGCAGACACCTGCGGCTTGGGTGCGCGCATCCGGCGGAGCTGCATGGCGCGGGTGAAGGCGTACCAGCCGAGGCGGAAGCCGGTGTCGTCGGTGTCGGGGAAGCGCTCACGGACGCGCTTGTTGACCAGCCTGCCCAGGATGACGGCGTCGACGGCCATCAGCACCACGAATGCCAGCAACACGAAGTTCGCGTACGCGGCGATCGACGGCAGGAACATCACCACGATCAGCACCACCGCGAACGGCATGAACAGTCCTGCGAAGTTGCGTCGCGAGTCGACGAGGTCGCGGGTGTAGCGCCGCACCGGCCCCTTGTCACGGGGCATCAGGTAGCGCTCGTCGCCTGCCATCATCTTTTCGCGCTGCTCGGCTCGCTGGTTGCGGCGATCGTCGTTGAGTTTGCGACGATCCTCACGCGACATCGAGCTCTTGAGCTGCTTCTTGCGCGCACGTGCCTCGGCGCGGGTCGTCGGCGGAGGCGCGACCGGGCCACGTCGTCGGCCTTCTGCCTCGCGACGCGACGGTGTCGGGCGTCCCTTACCCGCTGTGTATGCGCTGCCCTTGGTCTCGGACTCGGTCTCCGTGTCGTCGACGGTCGTCGTCGGCGCTTTTTTGAGCGACAGGGTGCCCTCGTCGGCGGTGTCGTCGTCCTTGTTCCATGGCAGTCTCACGTCTTCGAGGGTAGGCGATCTAGCGCTGCCGCGGTTCGTCGACCTCCCTATACTTCCCGGACATGGGCCCGAGGAGACGAGCGTGGGAGACGACCGCGAGCACCTGCGTCGACGCCCGGGTGTCGAGCGAGCAGAGGTGGGGCGGATGCGAGTCCTGATAGCGCCGGATTCGTTCGGCGACACGCTCACGGCGGTCGAGGCCGCGAACGCCATCGGCGAAGGATGGTCGGCGGGCAGGCCCGACGACGAGATCACACTCGCGCCGCAGTCCGACGGCGGACCGGGATTCGTCGACGTCCTCGCAGCACGCTTCGGACGCACGGTGACCGAACGGGTCGTCGGTCCACTCGGCGCCGCGATCACGGCACAGTGGTTGCTCGACGACAGGGAGCCCGAGCGGCTCGTCGCCTACATCGAGTGCGCGCAGGCGTGCGGCCTGCATCAACTCGGTGGTGGGCCGACGCCGCGCACCGCGCAGTCGGCAGACACCTACGGTGTCGGGCTGCTCGTCGACGCTGCATTACAGGCCGGAGTCCGCGAAGTGGTCGTTGGTCTGGGTGGGAGTGCCACCACCGACGGCGGCCACGGGTTGATCGACGCCCTGGGTGGGTCGGCGCGGGCAGCGGAGCGTTTCGCCGACGTCGCGCTGATCGCTGCGTCCGACGTCGAGAATCCCCTGCTGGGACCGCTGGGAGCTGCGTCTGTGTTCGGTCCGCAGAAGGGTGCGGACCCCGAGACCGTCGGGCGTCTCGAAGAGCGACTCGCGCAGTGGTCGCGGGTGCTGGCATCGATCGCTGGTCGTGACGTCAGTGGTGAGCCGGGAGCCGGGGCCGCTGGTGGGCTCGGGGCGGCATTGCTCGCACTGGGTGCGCGTCGCGTGTCCGGTGCGACGGTTGTGGGAGAGGCGACCGATCAGGCCACTGCGATCGCTCGTACGGATCTGGTGCTGACCGGTGAGGGGAAGTTCGATTCCCAGACGCTGCGCGGGAAGGTCGTGTCGGCGCTGAATGCCGCGGCAACCGAGGTGGGTGCGCCGACGGTCGTGTTCGCGGGTCAGGTGGCGTTGACTCCGGACGAGATCGCCGAGGCCGGGATTGCCGGCGCCCACTCGATCGTCGACCAGGCGGGATCGGTCGAACTCGCGATGAGCGACGCACGAAATCAACTCACCGCTCTTGCGGCGCGCGCCGCGGCGTCGTGGCTCCCGAGTGGGTGAGAAAGCCTGCGGTCGACGACCCACAGGTGTGTGCACACTCCGGGAATATGCACATAGGGGGTACCGTTGACAACAGACGAACAAAAGGCCTGCATCGTCAGCCGACGCGTTCGAGTCGCTGCCACAGCGCGGCGTACATCAGAGCTGTGTGACACATGGCAGCACGACCGGGGCCGAGCATTAACGGCGCCATCACAGTACGAGGAGCATCGATGACCGTTCAGAACGAATCCGGAACCGCGACCACCACCGGCGTCATCCTGACCGACGCTGCAGCCGCCAAGGCCAAGGCGCTGCTCGACCAAGAGGGTCGCGACGACCTGGCGCTGCGTATCGCAGTGCAGCCTGGAGGCTGCGCAGGCCTGCGCTACCAGCTCTTCTTCGACGACCGTTCACTCGACGGCGACCTCACCGCAGACTTCGGTGGCGTCAAGCTGGCTGTCGACCGGATGAGCTCGCCGTACGTGCAGGGCGCCACGATCGACTTCGTCGACACCATCGAGAAGCAGGGTTTCACCATCGACAACCCCAACGCGACGGGTAGCTGCGCCTGCGGCGACTCGTTCAACTGACGGCTGCAGTACGCCTGTATTTCTGACCGCACCTCGGCGACGCCGGGGTGCGGTCAGTCTTTTCCGGGGCTTTCGGTAGCGTGTGATGCGGTTCATGGTCGGCTCGCGCGGCGGGCCATCTCGAACGCCGGCTCGCGCGGCGGGCCATCACAAACGCTGAGAGGCTTGGAGAGTACGTGGCAATCGTTGTATGTGGTTCCATCGCGACAGATCATCTGATGAAGTTCCCGGGGAAGTTCTCGGAGCAGATTCTCGCCGATCATCTCGAGCACATTTCGCTCAGCTTCCTTGTCGAGGATCTCGTGGTCCGACGCGGCGGTGTCGCAGGCAACATCACGTATGCGATGGGCGAGCTGGGGCAGTCGCCGGTGCTCGTCGGATCTGTGGGATCGGACTTTCACGACTATCGCCAGTGGCTCGAGGCGCACGGCGTCGACTGCCGCGGAGTACGCATCTCCGAGACGCACCACACGGCTCGCTTCATGTGCACCACGGACGAGACGATGGCGCAGCTCGCGACGTTCTATGCGGGAGCGATGAGTGAGGCGCGCGAGATCGATCTCGGCGGGGTCGTCGAACGCGTCGGTGCACCCGAGATCGTATTGATCGGTGCCGACGATCCGGCAGCGATGCTGCGGCACACCAGGGAATGTCGACGTCTCGGCATCCCATTCGCCGCCGACCCGTCGCAGCAGCTCGCGCGACTCGACGGTGAGCAGGCACGGGAGCTCATCGACGGCGCCGCCTACCTGTTCACCAACGAGTACGAGTGGGGTCTGCTGCGTCAGAAGACCGGGCTGTCGGAGGCGCAGGTCGCCGAGTTGATCGGCGTGCGCGTCACGACCCTCGGTTCCGGCGGTGTCGAAATTGTCGACCGCGACGGCACGCGCACGCATGTGGCCGTTGTTCCGGAGACGGAGAAGGTCGACCCGACCGGCGTCGGCGACGGCTTCCGCGCGGGATTCCTCTCGTCGCTGTCGGCGGGCCTCGGCTTCGAGCGCGCCGCACAGGTCGGTTCGATGGTCGCCGTACTGGTCCTCGAAACGGTGTCGACGCAGGATTGGTCGTGGGACCGCGACGCCGCGCTCACTCGGATCGAGGGCGCCTATGGCGCCGACGCCGCGAAGGAGATCGCCGCCGCGATCTGAGCGGGGCTTCCGCGCGGCGTGGGGTGGTTTCGACTACGGCCGCTCGCTGCGCTCGCGGCCGGCTCAACCAGCGGGGGCCAGCCGGCTCAACCAGCGGGGGGCCAGCCGGCTCAACCAGCGGTTGTTTGCGGCCGGCTCAACCAGCGGGGCGAGCCACCTCCGCTGATCGAGCTTGTCAAGATCACTACAGCCGCACGGGGTAGCTGTGGTCGGTGATGTTGGGGATGAGCGTCTTCTCGACGAAGATCGCGTGCCAGATCATGAACATCAGGAGCGTCCAGAGGCGTCGGCTGTTGTCGACGGTGCCTGCGCGGTGCTCGTCGAGCATGTCGAGGATCGGCTGCTTGTTCAGCAGATAGTCGGTCTGCGACTTCTCGATCGTCTCGCGCGCCCAGTCGTACATCTCCGGGCCTGCAAGCCAGTGGCGGATGGGGACGGGGAATCCGAGCTTCTTGCGATGCAGCACGTGCGCCGGGACGATCTGCTCAAGTGCCTTGCGGAGAGCGTATTTGGTGGTGCCATGGCTGATCTTCTCGTCGAACGGCAATGCCTCGGCGACCTTGAAGACCTCGTTGTCCAGGAACGGCACGCGCAGTTCCAGTGAGTTGGCCATCGTCATCTTGTCGGCCTTGACCAGGATGTCGCCGCGCAGCCATGTGTAGAGATCGATGTGCTGCATCCGCGCGACAGGGTCCCAGCCCTCGCTGCGCGCGTAGACGGGTTCGGTCACGTCGGTGTGGGTCCACTCCCGACGGTAGTCGCGCAGCACGGCGCGCAGCCGGGCGTCGTCGAAGCTCCGTGCGTTCCCGTAGTAGCGCTCTTCGAGTGTCAGCGATCCGCGATGCAACAGACTCTTGCCGCGGGTGCCCTCGGGGATGCGGTCGGAGACCTTGCCCGCGAGGCGTCGAAGCGTGGAGGGCAGGCGGTCGAAGCCCTTCAGGGAGAGGGGCTCTTTGTAGATGGTGTACCCGCCGAAGAGTTCGTCGGCGCCCTCGCCCGAGAGCACCACCTTGACGTGCTCTCGAGCGGTCTGGGCCACGAAGTACAGCGGGACGAGTGCGGGGTCGGCGACCGGATCGTCGAGGTACCAGATGATCTCCGGGATCGCGGCGATGTACTCCTCGGGGGTCACGGTCCGCACGATGTGCCGGGCCCCGATGGCGGCCGCAGACTCGGCTGCGACGTCGGCCTCCGAATAGCCTTCGCGCTCGAACGCCGCGGTGAAGGTGATCAGATCGGGGTTGTGCTGGATCGCGAGCGCAGCGATGGCCGTCGAATCGATACCGCCGGACAGGAACGATCCGACGGTGACGTCGGCGCGCATGTGCTTGGCGACGGAGTCGGAGAGGACGTCGGCGATCTCGTCGTAGCGCTTCTGACGTGTGGCGTCGGTGAAGGGGCGGACCGAGAACTGCGGGCTGAAATACCGGGTGACCGACGGCGCGCCGCTCGGACGGACCGTCGCGTACGAACCCGACTCGAGCCGACGGATCGACGAGTGCAGTGACTCGGGCTCTGGAACGTACTGCAGCACGACGTAGTGCTCGAGTGCGCGCTCGTCGAGCGTGTCGGGCAGGCCGAGGCGCCCGATCAGCTCCAGGAGGCTCTTCTTCTCGCTCCCGAACGCGGTCCCGCCGGGGCCGGTCGCGATGAACATCGGCTTGATACCGAACGGATCGCGGGCGAGGAACAGCGAGCGTGTCTCGGTGTCCCAGATCGCGAAGGCGAACATGCCACGAAGACGTCGGACGGCGTCGGGTCCCCAGTGATGGAAGGCCGCGACGATCGCCTCGCCGTCGCCCTCGGTGCGGAACGTCGCGCCTTCGTCCGCGGCGAGCTGCGCGCGGATCTCGAGGTAGTTGTAGATCTCGCCGTTGAAGACGAGCGCGTACCGGTCGGGGTTCTCCGGCGGTCCCCAACGCAGCGGCTGATGCGAATGATCGATGTCGATGATCGACAGACGATTGAAGCCGAGCACGATGTCGGCGTCGTTCCACGTGCCGGGCTCGTCCGGGCCGCGGTGGCGCATGCAGTGCGAGGCGTTGGCGACGAGGTCGACGGCACCAGCCGCCGTCTCATCGGAGGTCAGCAGACCGAGCAAGCCACACACCAGTAAAGCCTCTTTCGACGTGGAAAACAGGGGCGGCGATGACGTCACCGCCGCGGTGACGAGTATGCCGTATGCGGGGTCGGCGCACCCTTCCGGATAGGGCTCGCGGGTCGCCGAAACACGCGGTCGGGAGGGGATTACCTGGGCCGGAAAACGATTTCGACGCGCGAAGTCACCCCAACCGAAAAAGTTCCCGCGAGTTGGTCTACGCTGCGTAGTACATGGCGCGAAGGCTGCGCTTCGGTGCCCGCTGCACGGTGACAGTTGCCTGCGGGTTCGATGTCGCCAAGCGTGTCATTGCAGGTCAGGTGGGATGCGACTCGGACGTCTGATCGACGGTTCCGAGCTGGCAGGAAGGCGTGAAATTGGCACACGGTGAACGGCCCCGCGTACGGCGTGCCACGTCGGCGTCGCGGATGGCCAACCGGGTCGGCCTCAAGCGGGTCGGAGCTGTCGCGGCGCTTGGCGTCGGCGCACTGTTGATGTCGGGTTGCGACGGACGAACCGCGATGCGGTTCGGCTGGCCGCACGGTGTGACCCCCGAGGCCACTGACATGGGCAACCTGTGGAGCTGGTCGGTCATCGCGGCACTCGTGATGGGCATCATCGTCTGGGCGCTGATCTTCTGGACGATCACCTTCCACCGCTACAAGCCGGGTAAGGGCAAGGACGAGTTCCCTCGTCAGACCGCCTACAACGTGCCGCTCGAGCTGGCATATACGGCCATCCCGTTCGTGATCATCGCGGTGCTCTTCTACTTCACGGTCATCGTGCAGACCAACGTCGAGAAGAAGACCGACGATTCGAAGGTCGTCGTCGACGTCACCGCGTTCCAGTGGAACTGGAAGTTCGGCTACCGCGACGTCACATTCGACGACGGTAGTAAGTACAACGGTTTCGTCCGCGACGGTAACCCGTTCGATCTCGAGACCGCGAACACCCGTCAGATCCACGACGGCGAGACCATCGAGCTCCCCGGCCCCGACGGTGGCCGTAGCAACGACGTGCGGGACTACCTGAAGTTCAACCAGATCGAGACTGTCGGATCGTCGGCGACGATCCCCGTTCTGGTGCTGCCGACGAGCAAGCGGATCGAGTTCGATCTGGCGTCTGCCGACGTCATCCACTCGTTCTGGGTTCCGGAGTTCCTGTTCAAGCGCGACGTCATGCCGTTCCCGAAGCAGAACCACACCGACAACCGCTTCCAGATCTCTTCGATCGACCGTGAAGGTGCATTTGTCGGTCGCTGCGCGGAAATGTGCGGCACGTACCACTCGATGATGAACTTCGAGGTTCGTGCAGTGTCGCCACAGGACTTCGACGCGTACATCAAGTACCGGCAGGAGAATCCCGGCAAGACGAACGCGCAGGCGCTGCAGCACATCTGCCAGCAGCCCGAGTCGGTTGTGACCGTTCCGTTCGATACGCGTCGGGCCACAGACGGGTCCGTCGGAGCGTCCGGTGACGCCGGCAACACGAAGCTTGCGAACTGCACGATCGGAGCACTCCAGTGAAAATCGAAGCGAGACTCTTCGAGCTGCTCACGCTCTTCTTCGCAGGCGCCGGTGTCATCTACACAGTGCTGACCGCGCTCACCGACAACGGCGTTGAATGGGTCGGCGTCGTCGGCATGTTCTTCAGCGCCGGTCTGACCCTGATCGCCGGTACCTACTTCCGGTTCGTCTCACGACGCGTCGAGATCCGCCCCGAGGATTACGAAGACGCCGAGATCGAGGACGGCGCGGGCGAGCTGGGCTTCTTCAGCCCGGGTTCCTGGTGGCCGATCCTGATCGCGGCGAGCGCTGCACTGTTCGCCATCGCTTTCGCGACGGGCAACATCTGGCTGGCGATCTTCGCCGCGGCCTGCATCATCGGCACAGCGGCAGGTCTCGTCTTCGAGTACATCGTCGGACCCGAAAAGCACTGATACACCAACCCATTTCGCATTCCGTGACAGCCGCATCCGACCCTCGGGTGCGGCTTTGTCATACCGCATACCTCGAGCCGGGGCGGATGCCCCAACTGATGCGCCTACTCGACGCCACGTTCGACGGTGACTTCGACAACACCGACCTCGACCACGCGCTCGGTGCAACGAAGGCGCGGTTCTGATTCGCAACGTCGAGATTGCCTCAACCGCCGCCCGGCTCTCCTGCGAGTGGAGAGCCGGGGACGTCTGGTGATGCGGCGGTCGGGTGATCCGGCGGTCTCGTCTCGTGGGTGGTGCGGCCCGCCGCGTAAGGCTCAGTCCTTGTCGACGATGCTGTGGCCGTAGACCTTCAGGGTTCGGTACTCGGCGCGAAAACGCGCGGAGGTATACGACTCGCCGACCTCGCCGTCGTGGGCGATGGTGGTGGGTTCGTCGGTGGTGAAGGCGAACTCGGGCACCTGCATCTCGTGGTAGAGCTTCGATCGCTGCAGCAGCCCGGTCACGAGGCTCGCCAGTACCCGTACGGTCGCCAGCCGCTTGCCTGCCTCGAGGAAGCGAACGTCGAGGAGGCCGTCGTCGAGTCGTTCGCGCCGTGCGGGTGCAAACCCTGCCGAGCCGTACATCGACGTTCCGACGAGGAACAGCGATGTCTTGACGGTCTTGCCGTCGATGGTGATCTCGACCGGTGTGGAGTGTCGGGCGACCTGGAGCATCGCCAGTGCACTGGCAGCCCCCTTGCCCACACGGTGCTCCCACTTGGTCCTGGCGCGCACGAAGTGTGGGTACGCACCGATGCTCGCAGTGTTGAGGATGAGCCGTTCGTCGTTGAGTGTTGCCGCGTCGACGGAGGTCGCGACGCCCGCACGTATCTTGGCCAACGCTGAATCGACGGTGTCGCACCCGATGTCGCGTGCGAAGTGGTTGAACGTGCCACCGGGGAAGACGGCGAGCGGGAGGTCGGCTGCGTGCGCCGCTGCCGCGACGGTGGCCACCGTGCCGTCGCCGCCGCACACCCCGAGCGCGGTGGCTCGTTGCGCGGCGTCACGCGCGACTGACGCGTAGTCGTCGTCCGGCCCGAGTTCAATGATCTCGGCGCCCGGCAGCTCCGTCCGGACGGCCGCAAGCACTTTCTCGCTGTTGCCGTCTCCCGACGCCGGATTACCGAGGACCACCAGACCCGAACCGTCGACAGGAAGCGGCGCAGCCTCGGTGGTGGGGGTGGGAATCGAGATGTTGTGCGGGATGATCGGCGGAGCGATCTTGCCGCCGAGCGTGGCCACCGCTGCGCCGATCCCGAACCCGATGAACACGTCGCCCGGATAGTGCGCTCCGGTGGCGACGCGGGACAGTCCGACAAGGCCTGCGAGCGCAGACATGACCAGGCCCAGTGGCGGGGACTCGAGCGCCACACCGACGGAAAAGGCTGCGGCACTTGCTGAATGGCCTGACGGTAGAGAGTTCGACGTCGGTTGGTGAGAACCCCTGCGCACGAGTGGTACGACCGAGGGTGAGGGGCGCTTGCGTTGTCGGATCCGCTTGGCGCCCTGATTGGTGAGGAGACTGGACACGGCCAGCGATGCGAGTCCGCGGACCGCAGCTCGCTGCCAGCGAGGACGTCCGCTGAGGATGAGTCCGGCGCCGATGCCCATCCACAGTTTCGAATAGTTGGCGGCTTCGGTGAGGGGCGGCATTGTGCGGTCGAGCAGCGGACTCGGTGAACGCGCGATCGCCTGGAAGAGGTTCGCGTCGAGGGTGCCGAGCTCCTTCGCGATCTCATGGCGTGGATTCTTCTTGCGCTGTCCGATGTGTCGCAATCGTGTCATCGTTCAACCGTAGCGGTCGGTGGGGGAGGGGAGTGCTTGTCCCACAACAACACACGGCCCACAGCGACACGGCAGACAAGAACACACGGCTGCCGTCGCGGGGTGCGACGGCAGCCGTGTGGAGACTGCTGTTTTCGAGAGCTGGTCAGTCGAGCGGGTTGCCGCCCTTGGCCTGCAGCCCGCGCAGGGCGTCGATCTCTTCGCGTTCCTGCTCGTGCTCGAACTCGACGTTGCGCTTCTGCTGCTCGGGCGGGTCGGCGACAAGCACCGAACCGGTGCCCGGCGCGCCGGACTGCCCGAGTTTGTTCATTCGTTTCGGAACTGCAGCGCCCTCGTACGGCAACGGGATCGCGTGACCGTGATCGTCGACCGGGCCGAGCGGCTGGTGGATCTCGATGTACTCGCCCTGAGGTAGACGCTTGATGATGCCGGTCTCGATGCCGTGCTCGAGCACCGCGCGGTCGCTGCGTTGCAGGCCGATTGCCCACCGGTACGCGATGAAGTAGGCGATCGGCGGCACAATGATGAGACCGATACGACCCATCCACGTCGTCGCGTTCAGCGAGATGTGGAACTTCAGGGCGATGATGTCGTTCATGCAGCTCAACGTCAAGATGATGTAAAACGAGAACGCCATCGCGCCGATAGCCGTGCGCACCGGGGTGTCGCGCGGACGCTGCAGCAGGTTGTGGTGAGCGTCGTCGCCGGTGAACTTCTTCTCGATCCAGGGGTAGGCGAACATCACGACGAACATGAGCGTGATGATCACGACGACCCAGAAGATCGCGGGAATCGTGTAGTTACCCAGATACAGCTCCCACGCAGGCATCAGACGGGCTAGACCGTCCGTCCACATCATGTAGATGTCGGGCTGCGAACCGGCCGACACGTGCGCGGGGTTGTACGGGCCGATCACCCACACCGGGTTGATCTGGAAGATGCCCGCCATGATCGCGAGGATGCCCGCGGTGAATGCGAACATCGCACCACCCTTGGCCGCGAACACCGGCAGAATACGCACGCCGACAACGTTCTTCTCGGTGCGTCCCGGGCCGGGGAACTGGGTGTGCTTCTGGTACCACACCAGCGCCAGGTGGGCACCGATCAGCGCGAGGATGATGCCGGGGAACAGCAAGATGTGCAGCACGTACAGGCGCGGGATGATGATGTCGCCGGGGAACTGCCCACCGAAGAGTGCCCAGTGAATCCAGGTACCGACCAACGGAATTCCCAGCACGATGCCACTCATCGCGGCGCGAACGCCAGTGCCCGAAAGTAGGTCGTCGGGCAGTGAGTAGCCGAAGAAGCCCTCGAACATCGCCAGGACCAGCAGCAGGCAGCCGATGATCCAGTTGGCCTCACGCGGGCGACGGAACGCGCCGGTGAAGAAGATGCGGGCCATGTGGATGATGATCGACGCCGCGAACAGCAGCGCTGCCCAGTGGTGGATCTGACGTACGAACAGACCGCCGCGCACCTCGAAGGAGATGTTCAGGGTGGTCTCGTACGCGCGGGTCATCATGACGCCGTTGAGCGGCTGGTATGCGCCGTGGTAGGTGACCTCGGACATCGACGGATCGAAGAAGAAGGTCAGGTACACACCGGAGATCAGCAGGATGACGAAGCTGTAGAGCGCGACCTCACCGAGCATGAACGACCAGTGGGTCGGGAACACCTTGTTGATCTGGCGCCGCATGCCTGCGGCGAGGTGGTACCGGGAATCGACCTCTTCGGCCTGCTTCGCGAGACGATTGCTCATGACTTGCGCTCCCAGAATGCGGGTCCGACGGGTTCGATGAAGTCGCCTGCGGCGACCATGTACCCCTGATCATTGACCGTCAGCGGCAGCTGCGCCAGTGCACGCGCGGCCGGACCGAACACCGGCTTGGCGTACTCGAGTGCGTTGAACTGCGACTGATGGCACGGGCAGAGGATGCGGTTGGTCCGCTGCTCGTACAGCGAGGTCGGGCAACCGAGGTGGCTGCAGACCTTCGTGTAGGCGAAGTAGTCGCCGTAGTTGAAGCTCTCCTGGCCCTTGCGCTTGATCGCCCGGGCTGCGTCCTCGGGACGCAGGCGGATGAGCATCACAGGGTTGGAGACGTAGCGCAGTCCCCAGAGCAGCTTCTCGCGCGACTCCTCGGTCTCGCCATATCCATCGGAGACGCGCCACGGGAACACGGTCTCCATGCCGCCTGCGTCGAGGTCCTCGGGCCGGACCAGGGCCACCTGGTGCGGGTTGCCGGTATCGCGACGAAGGAAGACGGTCTCGTTGGGCTGCGATTTGGGGTTGTAGATCGGCGACCAACCGGTATGCCACAGGGGTGCGTCCTCGCGCTTGGCCCACGGGTTCTTGATGAATCCACCCAGGCCTGCGACGACGCCGGTCAGCGCGAGCGCACCGAATGCGAAGAGGCCGGAGCCGATCAGCATCTTGCGACGGCCGAGCGTCGACTTCGATCCCGAGTCGACGAGTTCGGCGACGATGGTCTTCTTGTCGACCTCGGTCGATCCCGGACCGTCGTGACGGTCCTGGACCGCGATCTCGGACGGGATGAACTTCTTCGTGATGAGGACGAGCGCAACGCCGATCGACAGGATCGACAGACCGAACGTCACACCGAGCAGCGGTGTGTTGAGGGTGTAGCGCCAGTAGTCGGAGGTCCCCGGCAGCGCGAACTCCCAGTGGTTCCACAGGAAGATCACGAAGCAGGCCAGCGCGGAGATGCCTGCGATGATCAGCCAGACGGCGATCTGGCGTTCTGCGCGCTTCTCGGCCTTCGTGCCCGGCTCGGGAAAGCGCTCACCGCGATGGATGATCTCGACGCCGTCGAGGTTGGTACCGAGCTTGACCAACTCATCGTTGGTCATCTGGTCAAGCTCATCAGCGGACGGAGCGTCCTTGTCCGTGGTGCTCATGTTCGTGATCCCATCCACATCGCGGCGGCGACGACCGCCACAACTCCGACAAACCACATCACCATGCCCTCACTGACCGGGCCGAAGCCGCCGAGGCTAAGTCCGCCCTGGGGCTTGGATTCGGTGACGTACTTGATGAAGCCGATGATGTCCTTCTTCTCGTCCAGCGAGAGCTGGCGATTGGAGAACTTCGGCATGTTCTGCGGTCCGGTGAGCATCGCCGTGTAGATCTGCTGTTCCTTGACGTTGCTGAGCGTCGGCGCGTACTTACCCGACGACAGCGCACCGCCGCGTCCGGTGAAGTTGTGGCACGACGCGCAGTTCAGACGGAACAGTTCGCTACCGCGGCCAAGGTTGTCGCCGCGCAGCGAGTCCTGAGCGAGGACCGGCAGGACGACTTCCTTCATCGAACCGTCGGCTTGACGCTGCATGACCTTCTCGGTCTTGCGGGTGCCATCCGGATTCTTCTCGAACAGCGGACGCGGACCGCCGCCCTGCGACTGGATGTAGGCGCCGAGCTGGTCGATCTGCGCGGTGTCGAACTTCGGTGGCTTGCGCTGGGCCTGTGCCTCACCACGTGCGGCGGGCATACGGCCGGTGGAAACCTGGAAGTAGACGGCTGCATCGCCGACGCCGATCAGCGAGGGGCCGCGGTCGGCCACACCCTGCAGATTGGCGCCGTGGCAGGTGATGCATGAGCTCTCGTAGAGCTTCTTGCCGTCCTGGATCAGAGCGGCGTCGTTGGTATCTGCGACGGCGACCTGGGGCTTGGGCGACAGCAACGACGCGAGAACGCCTGCCATCATGAGGCCGGCGAGCAGCAGCAGCGCGCCACTGGCGCGGCGGCGCAACTTGCGACGCGAACGAGCCTTCTTCGCGGCGTTCGGCGCCTTGCTCGAGGTAACTGTGTCGACCTGACCGACGTCGGAAGGGCTATCCGACGGTCCCGGTGGAGATGAACTCATCGTGGTCTCTCTACTAGCGGACGGACTTCTCAGCTGTTGGCGAGAGCGTGGTTCGGGATGGAACCGTTCTCGCCTCATGTCAGTTATTCGTTGCGATCGGTGTCATCGGATGAAGTGCTCATCGGATGAAGTAGATGGTGACGAACAGGGCGATCCACACGATGTCGACGAAGTGCCAGTAGTAGGACACGACAATCGCAGCAGTTGCCTGGTTCGGAGTGAACTTGGCGAGCTTGGTGCGGACCAACAGGAAGATGAAGGCGACGAGACCACCGATCACGTGCAGGCCGTGGAAGCCGGTCGCCATGTAGAAGACCGAGCCGTAGGCGCTCGACGACAGGGTCGTGCCCTCGGCGACCAGGTGGTAGTACTCGTAGGCCTGGCCGCAGACGAAGAAGGCGCCCATCACGAACGTGAGGATGTACCAGCGACGCAGCCCGAAGACGTCGCCGCGCTCGGCGGCGAACACGCCCATCTGACAGGTCACCGACGACAAGATGAGGACGGTGGTGACCGGGATGGCCAGTTTCAGATTCAGTTCGGTGGGCTCCGGCGGCCAACCGGCTGGGCCGGCGTTGGCGCGTGCGACGAAATACATCGCAAAGAGTCCAGCGAAGAACATCAGCTCACTGGACAGCCACACGATCGTGCCGACACTCACCATGTTGGGGCGGTTGAGCGAGTGCACGCGCGAGGTGATGGCTGTTCCCGAGGTACCTACAGCGCTAGTCACAGGTTGAAGTATGACGGTTCGTAGTACGCCCTGACCACTCGGGTCGGATATTCGTGGGAACTATTTCTCTTCCCGCTGGTAGGCGCCGGTCGGAGGTGTCTTTCGGCGTGTTAGCGGTGCCGGTGGACCCAGGGGTCGGCGCCGTGCTTTGCTCGATTCCATGGGTACCTCCGACCACGACGATCCGGAGTCGCGGCGCGACGGCCGACAGTTCGATCTCAACGGTCGGCCGATGGCGCCGCGACGCTGGGAAACGTTGCGGCGCGCGATGATCGGAGGCAGAGCTACGCCGCGCGACGTCCTCACGGTGACCGAGCGCGACGTCGTCGTGGTCGGTGAGTCCGACGACGAGGCAGCATCAAGCTCATCGATCCTCGAGACTTCGACGCTGCGTCCCGACGCTCAGGCCGTGGTGAGGCATGTCCTGGCGCTGCCGGAGCAGAGTGTCGAGGCGGCAGTGGGCCTGGCTGCGCTCGATGGGTACGAGGCGATACCCGTCGACGTCGTCGCCGACCGGTTCGCGATTCCGGCTGGGTTGGCGCCGGTGGTTCTTGCGCGCGTACAGCTCGTCGACGCGCTGCACCTCTCGCAGGAGCGCTCCCGGATGGCGAGCTTGGCGTCGAGGCACGCCGGGGTCGCGGTGGGCTGGCAGATAGTCCAGCGGCCGGGATGAATCGCACCGCGGGCTTCGCTTCATGCGCATCGCACGACGTGGAGTGTGACCGCAAGCAGGTCGTGTGCGCAGGTCAACTAAGGTGCTTGGGGTGAGCAGCGAGCAGAGCTACACCTGGCCGCAGGTCCTCGGGGCCGTCACCGACGGCATCGACCTGACCGTCGACCAGGCACGATGGGCCATGAACGAGGTCATGACCGACAGCGCGACGTCGGCGCAGATCGCCGCGTTCGGCGTCGGCGTGAAGATGAAGGGCGCTGCGCCGGCAGAACTCGCAGGCCTGTCGCAGGCGATGCTCGACCACGCCACCCTCGTCGACACCGACCGTGCGGCGATCGACATCGTCGGAACGGGAGGCGACCGCTCGCACACCGTGAACATCTCGACGATGACGTCGATCGTCGTCGCCGCTGCAGGCGTGCCGGTGGTCAAGCACGGTAATCGCGCGGCGTCGTCGAAGAGCGGCGGAGCCGACGTGTTGGAGGCCCTGGGCGTGACGATCTCGCTCGGTGCCACCGAGGTTGCCGCGTGCATCGACCAGATCGGCATCGGATTCTGCTTCGCCCCGGTCTTTCACCCCGCGTTCCGTTTCACCGCTCCCGCACGCCAGCAGATCGGTATACCGACTGTGTTCAACGTGCTCGGCCCGTTGACCAACCCGGCGCAACCGCGTGCGGGATTGATCGGGTGTGCGTTCGACGATCTCGCTCCGGTTCTCGCTCGTGCATTCGCAGAGCGCGGTGGTTCCGTACTCGTGGTGCGTGGCGACGACGGCCTCGACGAAATCACGACGACCACCACGTCGTCGGTGTGGCAGGTCGTCGACGGCACGGTCACCGAGCTGACGATCGATCCGCGCGACCTCGGGATCGACTACGTCGACCTCTCGGCGCTGCAGGGCGGCGACGCGACGGTGAACGCCGCCATCGCGCGGAAACTGCTGTCGGGAACGACGGGTCCGGTACGCGACGCGGTGCTCCTCAACGCTGCGGGGGCACTCGTCGCCAACGAGCAGACGTCCGCCACCGACAGCGCCGGGCTCACCGCGGCATTCGCTGCGGCAACCGAGCGCGCCGCGGAGTCGATCGATTCGGGCGCTGCCGCGCGGCTGCTCGACCGGTGGGCTCAAGTCAGCGGAGAACTGGCCAACAAGTAGGTACCGACTGCTCGGTGCGGGTCACTCCTCGCCGATGGAGAAGCCCCCCTCGACCGCGCTCGACGAATAGCTGCGGAACGCGATGTGGGTCGCGCTGTGTCGTACTCCCGGCAGCCGATTGATCTTTCCGGTCACGACCTCGGCGATCTGCTCGTGGTCGCGTACGCGGATCTTCGCGATCAGATCGACATCGCCCGCACATGAGTACACCTCTTCGACGCCCGGGATATCGGCAACGGCCTGTGCCGTTTCGGGGATCTGGTGGACGTCGGCGTCGATCAGGACGATGGCGGTGATCATGCGGGCAAGCGTAGTCGGCCACCATCGGTGCGCGGGCGTGACCGGTGACCCGACGTGCGGATGTCCCGCGCGTTGTGGGCTGTCTGCGACCACTCCAGCCAGCGCTGCGCCGATCCGACCGGCGTGGTGAGCGCGTCGCTTGCGTCGACGATGCGCGTGGCGGGGTCGGACACCCAGCGATAGAGCAGACCTGCCTCCTCCGGCGAGGCGCCTCGAAGCGGGGTGTCGTCCGGCAGCACTGTCTCGGCCGCCGAGACCAGCGCCGCGACGACCGGCATCGGTGCGTGTCCCCGGGGAGCGGTGCCCGCCGCAGCGAGGCGTCCGTGCCGAATGACCGCCAACTCCCAGCCGCCTGCGCCGTCCGAGCGTGCCACGACCAGCTCGGTGATCGCGCAGAGGGAACTCAGACGCTGACTCCGTGCGAGATGATCGATGGTTGCGGCCATCCGGTCCCGATGGCGCGCGGCGGTCTCGTACATCTGGGCTCCGGCGACCACGTCGAGCCGGTGTGAGAGCCGCGTGAGGATGGTGTCGGATCGACCGAGCAGCAGATCGACGACGGATGTGACCGCGGGTAGGTAGTCGGGAAGCGTCTGGGGGCGTGTCGAGGCGGCGGCACATCCACCGACGACTTGACCGCCGTCGTCGGGGAGGCGACACCAATGATGGCTGGCGGTCGCGCCGAGACGGGTTGTGCAGGTGCGCAACCCTGCAGCGTGAGCGATGAGGTCGGCGATCGCGGTCGCCGTGGAGCGCTTACCGATCGGCCCGATGCCCACCTCTCCCGGGGTGCGGGCGATACGCAGCCGCGCGAACCGCTCGTTACTCAGCGTCACCCACCAGCCGCGGTGGGGTTGTGTCGAGCGTCGGTTGTACGCGGGGGCGTGCGCGGCGAGCAATCGGAGCTCGCGAACTCCCGCCTCTAGCGCGTGCGCGCACTCGACGTGATCGACGCGTTCGGCAAGCATCACCATCTCACCGATCCTGCGTCGGGGATCGGCTCCCGAGAAATAGGACCTCACACGTCGACGTAGATCCGATGCCGTGCCGACGTAGAGGACCTCGTCGCTCGGCCCGCGGAACAGATAGACGCCCGGGCGCGCGGGGATGCGGTCGGCCAGATGCCGCTTGGCGCGCAGTCGGGGATCGGTGCGGGGCAGGTAGCGGGTGAGTTCGCGATAGCTCTGCACGCCCTGATTCCCGACGCGCTCGAGGAGATGGTGAAAGACCTCGACGGTCGCGCGGGCGTCGTCGAGGGCGCGGTGCGTGGGGCGGACGGTGACGTCGAACAGATCGGCCAGGGCTGACAGGCGCACCGTCGGCGCCTCGTCGCGTCCGAGGATGCGTCGGGCCATGGTGACCGTGCACAGCGTTGCGCTGAACGGCCACTGCAGGTGTAGGCGCAGGGCGTTCTGCCGCAGGAACGACATGTCGAACCGGGCGTTGTGGGCGACGAGAATCGATCCGCGCGCGAATTCGATGAACGACGGCAAGACCTCGTCGATACACGGTGCGTCGTAGACCATCGCCTCGGTGATCCCGGTCAGCGCCACGATCTGCGGGGGAATCGGTAGTCCCGGATCGACGAGAGTCGCGAACTCGCCGAGTACCTCACCGCCGCGGATCTTCACCGCGCCGATCTCGGTGATGCGGTCGTTCGTCGCACTGCCGCCGGTGGTCTCGAGGTCGACCACGACGAGCGTGGTGTCGAACAGGGACCGATCGGAGAACTCGTTGTCGAGAGCGTTCTCGACATCGGAGCCCTCGAGGTCGGAGCTCGCGAGGTCAGAGAACGAGAGCTGGTCACCAAAGGACGTCACGTCGCGAACAGTAGTTCGAACCACCGACATCGATGGTTCGTTGCTGGTGAGGCAGGTGTCCCGGATGTGGCGACTTGCCCTCGGCCACCTGTAGGCGCGCCATCTGCTCGACGCGGTCGACCGGACTTGTCGGTGGGGGTGCCTAGTCTCGCCGTCAGAAGGAGTCAGTGGTGCGCGATGCCGGCGGGAGGAGGGGAAGCCTCCCGACGGCATGCGCATCCCCGAGGATTTCACCCCACTGAGACGGAGATCACATCATGGACATCGATTGCAGCACCTGCCCCGGTCGCGACCACGCATGCGACGGCTGTGTGATGACAGTGCTTTTCGGCCCGCTGAACAGCCAGGATGCCGCCGCTGGCGTACGGCGCGGATGGAAGAGAGAGGCCCGAGATAACGACGCCGAGATCCATGCCGCCATCGATACATTCACGCATGCTGCAATGGCCTCCAACGCCGATGCACGATCTGCAAGAGCAAGCATCTGTGCAGTTCAAGCGGCCAATTCGTCGTCTGGATCGCCTACATTGCGTGCTGGCTGAGGTGCGGGGGTCGAACACGCTGTTTGTCGGTTAGTGGACAGACACGCATCCGGTTTCGTAACCTTTCCGAGACCTTTGCGAAGCGTCCCGCTCCAACAGGAGAGGTTCGCGGGGGTCACCGCTCAATCGCCAAGGCTATGAATCTTGGCGTACCGGGGAACCACTCATTTTTTCGGAGCTTTCCGAATGGGGGTGAATCGCGCTCTCGATCCGGGTGCTCGCACTCGAATCGCATGCGCGTAGGGCCATTTCTTCCGGCCCGAACCCGACAGCTAACCCGGTCGGCGGTAGAGGGAGAACAAAAGGAGAACACCCTTCGTGGCCAAACATCGTTTGGAACAGCCCGACCGCGGCAAGGTTGCAAAGAAGGCGGTAATCGCCGGGTCGATCACCTTCGGCTCGCTTGCCGCTGCCGCAGGTCCCGCTCTGGCAGCGCCGGTCACCGTGCCCAATGTCGGCACGTTCGAGCTTCCGGGCGTCGACACCAAGCAGATTCCGGCACAGTTCCAGCAGCAGAAGGCGCCGGTCGTCAAGAAGCAGGACGTCGCGAAGGCACCCGACGCCACGGTCGAGATCCCCAACGTCGGCAAGTTCACGCTTCCGGGCATCAGCGACAACCAGATCCCGCAGCAACTGCGCCCGCGCGGCGGAGCTCCGCTGCTCGCGCCGACGCAGACCGCCGGTGAGAAGGCCGTGCGCGCTGCCGAGACCAAGATCGGCTCGCCCTACTCTTACGGTGCCTCCGGCCCCAATGCCTTCGATTGCTCGGGCCTCACCAGCTGGGCATTCCGTCAGGCGGGTCTGACGATTCCGCGCGACAGCTATGGACAGCTCGGCGGCGGCACCGCGGTTGCCTCGCTCGCCGACGCGAAGCCGGGCGACATCCTGGTGTTCAACGGTGGCGGACACGTTGGCCTCTACATCGGCAACGGACAGTTCATCCACGCATCGACCTACGGCGTCCCCGTGAAGAAGGACGTCGTGAAGAATTGGAGTCTGGTCGGTATCCGTCGCTACTGAGCGGCGAGATCGATCGAGTTCGTGAGGTCGGGGGGGAAAAGCCCGGGCCCGGGGTGGGGGCCCAGCCGAGGTGGGGGCCCCCGCCCAGCCCGTTTGGGGGGGGGCGGCGGGGGGGGCGCCGGGCGGGGGGCGGGG
>NZ_LZMO01000022.1:0-6689 GCF_001665715.1 Gordonia sp. 852002-10350_SCH5691597 | reverse complement strand
CACGGCGATCGGCGTGCTGATGGCGGTGTTGGCGTTCACCGGACACCTCAATCCCGCCACGCTGTTGATCCTGACCTTCCTGCTCGGCGCGGGCGCGGCGCTCTCGTCGCCTGCGTTCCAGGCCATCCAGCCCGAACTCGTCCCCCGCGACGAGATACCCGACGCCGCGTCACTCGGCAGTGTCTCGGTCAACGCCGCGCGTGCCATCGGACCGGCACTGGCCGGTGTGATCTTCTCGCTCGGCGGGCCAGGCCTCGTCTTTCTCCTCAATGCCATCTCGTACCTGGCTGTCGTGATCGCGTTGCTGGCGTGGAAGGGGTCCGGGCAGAGCTCGACGGTCGTGCCCGAGCGTCTCTCGGACTCATTCTGGGCAGGCTTGCGGTACGTCGCGGCAGCCCCGATCGTGCGTCGAATCCTGCTCCGCTCGGCGTTGTTCGCGATCCCGGCGTCGGCGTTGTGGGCGCTGTTGCCGCTGGTCGTCGCGCATTCGTTTCACCTCGGATCCTCGGGTTACGGTCTCGTTCTCGGGGTGCTCGGCGTCGGGGCGTTGATCGGGGTGGCGCTGATGCCCTGGATGCGCCAGCACCTGTCGTCTGCGGTGATTCTCGCGTCGTCGGCAGTCGTGTTCGCGGTGGCCACGATCGCCGCAGCATTTCTGCCTCTCTGGCCGTGTCTCGTGTTGTTCTTGTTCGCGGGAGTCGCGTGGATCGCGACGCTGACTACGCTCAATGCCGGTGCGCAGTTGACGCTCCCGCAATGGGTGCGTGCACGCGGGATGGCTGCGTATCTGCTGGTCTTCATGGGTTCCCAGGGCATCGGCGCGCTGCTGTGGGGAGCTGTCGGGTCTGCGTTGGGCACCAAGTGGGCGCTGGTGATCGCCGGAGTCTGTCTATTGCTGACCGCGGCGAGTGTGTGGCTGCTGCCGCCGTCGCCGGTCACGGGCACGCTCAGCCGTGAGCTCTCGATGGCCTGGCCCGTCCCGACGCTGGTGTTCGAGCCCGAACCCGACGACGGGCCCGTCGAGGTCAGTGCCATCTACGACGTTCCTGCCGATCGCCGCGACGACTTCCTCGCCGCCATGCCTGCCGTCGGCCGGTCACGTCGACGCACCGGCGCACGGAACTGGCATCTCTACCGCAGCGCCGACCGGGACGGCCGCTACGTCGAGCAGTTCGTCGTGCCGTCGTGGTCGGAATACCGGCGTCAGCATCGCGATCGCTGGACCGAGTACGACCACGACAACGTCGCCCGCGTGCTCGCCATGACCACAACGGGCATACCCGACGAACGGCACCTGTTCAGCACGAACATCCGATGACGCGCCGAACACAGCGAACCCGCAGCGTGTGCGCGTACCGTTGACCGGGTGAGTGCAGACGTTTCCCCGACAACCGAGGCTTCGACGCCGTCGTCGATTCAGCGGATCGTGCGCGGCGTTCGCCACGTCGCGACGCCCTATCCGGTACGCGACCTTCCGTCCGGCCGGCATGTCGAATTGCCCGGCCGTGGAACGACTTACGTGACCGACTCCGGACCGAAGGACGCCCCGGCGGTGTTCCTGCTGCACTCGGTGCTCACCACCGGACTGCTCTGTTGGTACCCGTCGATTCCGCAACTGAACGGTCGGTACCGGGTCATCACACTCGACCAGCGATGGCACGGGCGAGGTATCCAGGCCGAGGGTTTCGATCTGCGCGACTGCGCCGACGACGTCGTCGCGCTCGCCGACGTTCTGGGTATCGACCGGTTCACCGCTGCCGGGTTCTCGATGGGCGGCGGAATCGCACAGCTCGTCTGGCGTCGACACCCGGGCAGGGTGTCAGGGCTCGTGCTGTGCTCGACGGGACCGTTCTTCAGCGAACGCGATCCGAACAGGCGTGGCCGCGACGCCCGCATCGGACGAATCCTGCGCCCGATCTACGAGTCGCTTCCCCGTCCGTCCGACGACAGCCTCGACCGCCCGGCGAAACACACGAGCATCTGGGCCACCAAGCAGTTCCTCTCGACGCCGCTCTCGCACGCGGGCGATTTCGGCGAGGGCCTGGGTAACTTCGACTCCACCTCGTGGCTGCGCGACATCGACGTGCCCACCTCCGTGGTGGTCTCGACCAGGGACCACACCGTCGAACCCGAGCGTCAGCAACTTCTCGTCGACGGCATCCCCGGCGCGCGCCGATTCGACGTCGACGGCGGCCACGCGTGCTGCGTGATCGGCGTCGAGAACTTCCTGCCGCCCTTCGTCGCGGCAGTCGACGCCGTCGCGCTCGAATCCCCGGTTCTCGTGAGTGGGAACTGACGCCAAAACACCATCGCGTGTGGCGTCACCGACGTAGCGTTGTCTTCCGCGCCCCGGAAAAGTACCTGGGCGCGGAAGCCCAAGTAGGAGTGCATATGTCGCCCGTGATCGTCGTCGCAACGCTGTCGCCCAAGCCCGGACAGGAGGCCGCGGCCCGCGAGGCCGTGATCGCGGCGGTCCCCAAGGTGCAGACCGAGCCGGGTTGCCAGCTGTACGCGCTGCACGAGGCCACCGGTGATGGCACGGATCTGGTGATGATCGAGAAGTGGGAGTCGTTCGACGCCTTGGCCACGCACGGCAAGGGAGCAGCCCTCGCCGAACTCGGTGCAGCGCTGAACGACCTGCTCGCCGCACCGCTCGACATCAAGACGTTCGACGCGGTGCCCGCAGGTGATCCCGACAAGGGCGCAATCTGACGTAGGGTCTATGGCGTGCCCTCCTTCAGCCCATTGGAGTGGCCGGTCTTCCGGCAGTTGCGCACCGGCGACAGGTTCGGCCGCGGTCCGGCCGTGCAGTCGGCGCGCACCCGCGCAACCGAACCGAGGACCGCCACCGCCGACCGTGTGGTGCAGAGCGTCTGCCCGTTCTGCGCTGTCGGCTGCGGGCAGAAGGTCTACGTCAAAGACGAGCGCGTCATCCAGATCGAGGGCGACCCCGACTCGCCGATCTCACGCGGACGCCTCTGCCCGAAGGGCGCGTCGAGCGAGCAGCTGGTCAACAATCCGATGCGGCAGCGCACCATTCGCTACCGCGCGCCGTACGCGACCGAGTGGACCGATCTCGACCTGGACACCGCGATCGACATGATCGCCGACCGCTTCGTCGAGTCGCGTCGTCGAACCTGGCAGGACACCGACGAGCAGGGGCGGGTACTCCGACGCACCATGGGCATCGCCTCGCTCGGCGGTGCGACCCTGGACAACGAAGAGAACTACCTGATCAAGAAGCTCTTCACCGCGGCGGGCGCGATCCAGATCGAGAACCAGGCGCGCATATGACACTCCGCAACCGTTCCCAGTTTGGGAGCTTCATTTGGACGCGGCGGCGCAACGCAATCACTGCAGGACATGGCGAACTCCGACTGCATCGTGCTCATCGGCGGCAATATGGCCGAGGCGCACCCCGTCGGTTTCCAGTGGGTGGTTGAAGCGCGCTCGCGCGGTGCACGGGTCATCCATGTCGACCCGCGGTTCACCAGGACGTCGGCCAACGCCGACAAGCACATCTCGATCCGCGTCGGCTCCGACGTCGTGCTGCTCGGTGGGCTGATCAACTACATGCTCACCCACGAGCGGTACTTCCGTGAGTACGTCGTCGCGTACACCAACGCCGCGACGATCGTGAACGACGAGTACCGCGACACCGAGGACCTCGGCGGACTGTTCTCCGGTTTCGACCCCGAGACCGGACAGTACGACCCGTCGACGTGGGCCTACGCCGATGCCGAGGACGGCGGTACCGAATCGTCCGGCATCGAATCGCCCGGGGGCGACGAGCACGGCGAGACCGCGGCGGCGCGTGCGGCGGGCGACCAGCACGGCTCGGGCGGTCCGCCCCTCGAGCACGCGAACGTGCTCCGCGACGACTCGCTGACCGACGAGCGCACGGTGTTCCAGATCCTCAAACGCCACTTCTCCCGCTACACGCCGGAGATGGTCCGCGACATGTGCGGCATCTCGGTCGACGAGTTCACCTACCTCGCCGAGTCGATCGCCGACAACTCCGGTCGAGACCGCACAACGTGTTTCGGCTACGCGACCGGTTGGACGCAGCACACCCTCGGCGCCCAGTTCATCCGTACCGCGGCGATCCTGCAGCTGTTGCTCGGCAACGTCGGTCGCCCCGGCAGCGGCATCATGGCGCTGCGCGGACACGCCAGCATCCAGGGTTCCACCGACATCCCGACCCTGTTCAACCTGCTTCCCGGCTACCTACCGATGCCGTCGGTGGGCAAGCACGACACTCTCGACGACTACCTCGCGGGCGTCGGATCGCCACAGCAGAAGGGGTATTGGGCCTACGCCGACACCTACATGGTGAGCCTGCTCAAAGCGTGGTTCGGCGACACCGCCACCGCCGACAACGACTGGTGCTACGACTATCTGCCCAGGTTGAACGGTCCCGCCGGCACGTACCAGACCACCGTGTCGATGCTCGACGACGAGGTCGAGGGCTACTTCGTGCTCGGCCAGAACCCTGCCGTCGGATCGGCGAACGGCAGACAGCAGCGCCTGGCCATGAGCCATCTCAAGTGGCTGGTGGTGCGCGACCTCAACATGATCGAGTCGGCGACCTGGTGGAAGGAGGGACCCGAAATCACCTCCGGTGAGCTGCGCACAGAGGATATCGGCACCGAGGTCTTCTTCATGCCCGCCGCAACGCATGTCGAGAAGGCAGGCTCGTTCACCCAGACCCAACGCATGGTGCAGTGGCGGCATCAGGCGGTCGCGCCGCCGGGACAGGCGCAGAGCGAACTCGACTTCTTCTACGAACTCGGACAACGCATCCGCACGCGGCTGGCCGACTCCGACGACCCGCGCGACCGGCCACTCCTCGACATGACGTGGGACTACCCGCTCGACGAGCATGGCAACCCCGAGCCGGAGTCGGTGCTCTCGGAGATCAACGGCTACTTCACATCTGGCGATCACGCGGGCGAGAACCTCACCAGTTACACGCAGATGAAGGCCGATGGTTCGACGGCGGGTGGCTGCTGGATCTACACCGGCGTCTACGCGCACGCGACCAACATGGCGGCGCGACGCGTTCCACACGGCGGCGACTCGGTGAGCCAGCACGAGTGGGGCTGGGTGTGGCCGGCGGATCGTCGAATTCTCTACAACCGTGCCTCCGCCGATCCCGAGGGCAATCCGTGGAGCGAGCGCAAGCGCTACATCTGGTGGGATGCGCAGGCGCGCAAGTGGGTTGGCGACGACGTGCCCGACTTCCCGGTCGACAAGGCGCCCGATGCCCGCCCCGATCCCGATCGCGGAGGAGCCGAGGGACTCGCGGGCGACGACCCGTTCATCATGCAATCCGACGGCAAGGGTTGGCTTTTCGCGCCCAAGGGGCTTGTCGACGGTCCGCTGCCCGCGCACTACGAGCCGCAGGAGTCGCCGGTCGCCAACGCGCTGTACCCGCAGCAGCAGGCACCGGCACGAATCATCTTCGCGCGCAACGACAATCTCGACGCCCCGAGCGCGGGCGACGCAGGCGTCGACGTCTATCCGTATGTGTTCACCACCTATCGCCTCACCGAGCACCACACCGCGGGCGGGATGAGTCGCTGGTCGCCGTATCTCGCCGAGCTGCAACCGGAAATGTTCTGCGAGGTCTCCCCGGCACTCGCCGCCGAACGGGGACTGGTCAACGAGGGCTGGGCGACGATCATCTCGCCGCGCGCGGCAATCGAGGCGCGCGTCTTGGTCACCGACCGGGTGAAGACGTTGCGTATCAACGGACGTGACGTCCATCAGGTCGGTCTGCCCTATCACTGGGGCGTCGGCAGCGACGCCGTGGTCAGTGGCGACGCCGCGAACGATCTGATCGGTGTCACGCTCGACCCCAACGTCCAGATCCAGGAGTCCAAGGTCGGGTCGTGCGAGGTGATCGCGGGGCGTCGACCCCAGGGTCAGGCGCTCCTCGACCTGGTGCGCTCCTACCAGCAGCGCGCGGGCGTGACACCCGAGACCGACAACGTGCGCATCACCGATCCCGAGCACGAAAAGATCTATCCGCCAATCGATTCCGATGATCCGGACGGAGAGGGGTTCACTCGATGGTGAGGAGTGCGAGATGAGTCATCAGCTGTCCGGTCCCACCGATCCCAGTGCCGACGCGCACTGGGGCGACGCCGAGCGTCCGCGCAAGGGCTTCTTCACCGACACGTCGATCTGTATCGGCTGCAAGGCATGCGAGGTCGCGTGCAAGGAATGGAACCAGAATCCGCGCGACGGTGACCTGGAACTGACGGGCATGTCGTACGACAACACTGTCGCGCTGGGTGCGAGTACGTGGCGGCACGTCGCGTTCATCGAGCAGGACCGCGACCGCATCGACAAGGCACGCGAATCGGGCCGCGCCCTGGTCGGTTTGGGGATGCCGTCGATGCCCGGGGGTGAGACAATTCCCGACGCCATGGACACCGTGGACACGACCCCGCCCGACACCCCCGAGTTCCGCTGGCTGATGTCGTCGGACGTCTGCAAGCACTGCACGCACGCCGGTTGTCTCGATGTGTGCCCGACCGGCGCGTTGTTCCGCACCGAGTTCGGGACGGTCGTCGTGCAGCACGACGTGTGCAACGGGTGCGGAACCTGCGTCGCCGGTTGCCCTTTCGGTGTCGTCGAACGTCGGTCCGACGGCACCGTCGAGCCGACCACGCGCGAGGGTC
>NZ_LZMO01000021.1:0-20608 GCF_001665715.1 Gordonia sp. 852002-10350_SCH5691597 | reverse complement strand
AAGATGCCTGACGAGAAGATACCTGACGAGAAACCCGTGGCCCGCGTCGTCGTGGCATCGACACGTGCGAGCCGCGGCCTCTATCTCGACAAGAGCGGCCCGATCATCGCGCAGTGGCTCACCTCACGCGGATTCGTCGTCGATGAGGTCGACGTCGTCGCCGACGGTGCGCCGGTCGGCGACGCGATTCGCGCCGGGATCTACGCATCCGACGCCCTCGTGATCACCACGGGCGGAACCGGCCTCAGCCCGACCGACCGCACCCCGGAGGAGACCCGAGCACTGCTCGACGTCGAGATCCCCGGACTCGCCGACGCGATTCGCACGTCGGGACTCCCGGCGGTGCCGACGGCGGTCCTCTCCCGCGGCGTCGCAGGTGTCGCGGGCCGCACGCTCGTCATCAACCTGCCCGGATCGACCGGTGGAGTCCGCGACGGCCTCGACGTACTCGACGGCGTCCTCGACCACGCGCTCGACCAGATCCGCGGCGGCGATCACCCGCGGAGCGACGCATGACCGTGCGTGTCGTCAAGGCCGATCTCGCCGCCGATCCCATCGACCTCCCGTCTCATGAACAACTCGTCGCCGACGCCGCTGCGGGTTCCGCCGGCGCGATCGTCGGCTTCGCGGGCGCAGTGCGCAACCACGACGGAGATCACGCGTCTGCGGTCACCACGCTCTGGTACTCGTCGCATCCGAGCGCACCTGCGGTGCTCGCCGAGGTGGTCGACGAGGTGTCGGCGTCTGTTGCGGGAGTGCGCGCGGTGGCGGTGTCGCACCGCGTGGGCGAGCTCGACGTGGGCGACGTGGCTTTCGTCGTCGCCGTGGCCGCCGACCATCGGGCGCCTGCATTCGAACTGTGCGCACGGCTCGTCGACGAGGTGAAGGCCCGTCTGCCGGTGTGGAAGCACCAGTTGTTCGCCGACGGCTCAGACGAATGGGTCGGCTCGGCCTGAAACTCGGCCTAAACGACCAGAGAATTGGAAAAGGACCCCGCACGGCCGTTATGGCGTCGTGCGGGGCCCTTTGTCTCGGGGTCCGGCAGTCATCACTGCCGGGACGCGGGCGAGATCGCTCAGGGGAGCGGAATCAGGCCCTTGTTCTGGTTGTAGAGCTTCAGCTGATCCGGCGTGAGCTGGTAGCCACTGTCCTTGGCTGCCTTCCAGAGGTTCTTCACCTCGGGGCTGACCTTGGCGTCGTCGAGCGCGCCGTCGACTTGACTCTTGACGTCGTCGGTGCTCTTGGCCTCGGGGGTCTTCTCCAGCGGGGTCTGCGGCTGCGCCTCGGGCTTCAGCTCAGGCTTGGGGGCCTGCAGCGGCTTGGGCGAGTCGGTGGGAGCGGTCCGCGGGGTCGAGCCCGACAGTCCGGTGCCGCACACCGGCCATGCACCCTTGCCCTGCGTTGCCAGCACGCGCTCTGCAACGGCGATCTGCTGCTCCTTGGAGGCCTGGTCGGCGCTCGGTGCGTACGCGGTGCCACCGTTGGCAGCCCAGGTGCTCGGGCTGAACTGCAGTCCGCCCTGGTAGCCGTTTCCGGTGTTGATCGCCCAGTTGCCCCCGGACTCGCACTGTGCGACCTGGTCCCACTCGGAGTCGGCGGCTGCGTGTGCTGAACCGGTGCCGAGCAGAGCGGCTCCGCCGCCGAGCACTGCGCCGGTGAGCGCGACCTTCGCGAAGGTCTTGGTGGTCGTGTTGGTCGTCGACTTGCGATGACGTCCGGCCATGAGTTGTCTATCCTCTCTCCACGCGCCTACGAAGTCAGCTGTCGGGTTCGAACGAGAGGTTGCTCGGTCCGTGGTCGCCGTGGCGGCCGGTGGACTTAACCCCAAGGGCATCCGTGCGGATGTCCGTATCTCCATCGGAGATGTTGGGTCCCCCGTCCTCGTTCCTGAGTTTGTTGTTCGTCATTCGATCGGGGGAACGAGGCTTGGCGCGCCCGGTCGAATGTTGTGTTCTTTTGGCTGTCCTGTGATCTCCCCGGAGGAGACTGTTCGTACAGTACGACGTCTGCGCCGCCGAATCACCCTCGTCCGCAACTTGTTTTTTGGGCTGTGAGTGGGACTTTGGGCCCAAATTCCCCGTCACCCCTGCTCAACCCGAAGATGGTCGGTTCGTGTCCATCCCGTTATCGCTCTGTTATGTGACTAAGGTCACAGGGGTTCGGACGCGTCAGCCGCCGGCAAACGGGGGCAGAACGTCGATGGTCGCGCAGTCGCCGAGGGGTGCCGTGCGGTCGCACAGGGCGATCGCGTCCCGCAGATACGAGCACCGGGCGAGCACGGGCGTGAGCGCGGGGTGGCCGGCGCTCAGGGCGCGTTCGAGGTCGCCGAGCGTGGCGTCGGCAGGCACATCGATCTCGGTCAGGTCGACACCCGCGGCGGCACGCGCAGCCGCGAAGAACCGAACGGTCAGCGTCATCGGTTCGCTCACCCTCCGATGGCCGACATCGGGCGGTCGGGTTGACGAAACTCCGTGGTATTCACCGCATGTCCCGCGGCCTTGTGCCACATGTCACCTCGCCAGCGCCGCGCGATCTCGGCGTCGAGGGCGCTGGCGGTGAGTCCACCGCGCAGGGCGGGCATCAACGACGTCTCGGCGTCGGCGAACAAACAGTTGCGCAGTGCGCCGTCGGCGGTCAGTCGGGTGCGGTCGCAGTCACCGCAGAACGGCCGCGTCACCGACGCGATCACCCCGACGCGGGCAGTCTGTCCCGTCGGGTCGGTGTGCCCCCGCACGAGCCACGTGGCCGCCGGCGCCCCGCCGCGTGGGCGGGGGTCGGGGTCGAGATCGAAGGTTCGACGCAGCGTCGCGAGGATCTCGTCGGCCGTGAGCATCGCGCCGCGATCCCACCGGTGATCGGCGTCGAGCGGCATCTGTTCGATGATGCGGAGTTGGTAGCCCTCGTCGAGGCAGAAGCGCAACAGCGCAGGCAGGCCCGCGAGGTCGTCACGGCTGGGTACGACGGCGTTGACCTTGACCGGCTGGAGTCCGGCGTCGCGCGCGGCGGCGAGTCCGTCGAGCACGTCGGAGAGCCGGTCGCGGCGGGTGATCTGCGCGAAGCGGGCCGGGTCGATGGTGTCGAGAGAGACGTTGATGCGGTCCAGGCCCGCGTCGGCCAATGCTCTCGCACGGTGTCGCAGCCCGAGTCCGTTGGTGGTGAGCGCGAGTTCTGGCCCTTCCGGCAGGGTCGACGCCGCCGCGATGAGCTCCTCGAGGTCGCGGCGCAGCAGCGGTTCGCCGCCGGTGAAGCGGATGCGTCGGATGCCCAGATCGCGTACGGCGACAGTGAGCACCCGCACGAACTCGTCGGTGGTCAACAGATCCTCGGACGGCAACCAGTCCAGACCTTCGGCAGGCATGCAGTAGGTGCACCGGAGATTGCAGCGGTCGGTCACCGACACCCGCAGGTCCGTGGTGACGCGACCGAACGTGTCGATCAACGGCCCCGACGTCGGCGCATCGACGTCTCGTCTGGGGCGCGGGGCGGTCGGAAGTCCGAGGTCGGTGGTGCTCATGTCGGCCCTGACGTCGGGTGCAACCGCGGACGCGCTTCGAGGGCGCGGAACGTGCTGGCGTGGAAGACGAGCGGTTCGACGTCCGGGTCGCAGTCGAGTGCGTCTATCTGCAGCAACACGACGGTGTGGTCACCAGCGGGCACCTCACTGTGGATATGGCAGGACAATTGTGCGGCGGAGTCGGGGAGAAACAGCGCGCCGTCGTCGGTGGCCTGAGGTGTGGTGTTGTCGAATCGATGCTCGGCGGGACCGGCCAGCTGCCGACACAGCGCCGACTGCGTGTGCGAGAACACGCTCACGCCCAGCGCAGGCGCCTCGCGCAGCCGCGGCCACGTCGTCGAGGTGTTCTGAACGCAGACCGAGACCAGCGGCGGGTCGAGGGAGACCGTCGTGAACGCCGACGCCGCCATGCCGAGCGGGGCGTCGGCGGTGCCGCGGCAACACACCGCGACGACCCCGGTGGGGAAGCAACTGTATGCGCGTTTGAGTGCACCGGGCTCGGACACCGGCGACAGCGCACCGAACGAGCTGCGGCTCGCGTCGCCCTGAGTCGTCATTTCACGCGCCGCCCGGAGCGCAGCGCGTAGACGATGCCGAGAAGGAAACCGATCGGAGTGCACATCGCCAGCAGATAGACCCACGTGGGAGCGGTACCGCCGTCATCGACGGCGGGCATCACGAACAGCGCGATCAGCGCGATCAATCCGATGCCGAACACGAGCCCCGCGAGGGCGAGAAGAGCCGTGGACGATTTCTTCTGCATACCTCAACGGTAGAACACATTCGAGCGTCGCTGCTCCGGGCCGAATGTGAGGTGACTGTTCAGCAGGCCATTGGCTAGAATGTTGGTAACCAGGCGCCCTGCTCATTTGATTGTCGTGGGTTGGGCGTCTTTTGCTGTGAGAAGGCAACTGTTGTGAACGACAAGCCAGTTGCTGTGACAAGACTCGCCGCGGTAGATGACCGCGGTGGTGAGACCGAGCGAAGATGAGGGTGAGCACAGTGCCGACCGGCAAGGTGAAGTGGTACGACGCGGAGAAGGGCTTCGGCTTTCTTGCTCAGGAGAGCGGGGAGGACGTCTACGTCCGCTCGTCCGCGCTGCCCGAAGGCGTCGAGGCTCTCAAGCCGGGCCAGCGCGTCGAATTCGGCATGGCTGCTGGTCGTCGCGGACCGCAGGCGCTGACCGTGACCGTGCTCGAGCCCGCCCCGAGCGTCACGAAGAACACCCGTGAGGCCGCGCGCAAGGAGCAGCAGGCCAAGCGGCACAGCCCCGACGAGTTGCACGGCATGGTCGCCGATCTCATCACGTTGCTGGAGGGCAAGGTGCAGCCCGATCTGCGCAAGGGTCGTTACCCGGATCGTAAGACGGCGCAACGCATTTCCGAGGTCGTGCGCGCCGTAGCCCGCGAGCTCGACGCCTGACTCGCTATCCCGTTGCCGATGGTTCCTGGTCCCGCTCGCTTGGCGGGGTCGGGTTCTGCGGCGAGGGTTGCTTGACCCGGAATCCGTTCGGTGTGGTGTTCAGTGCGAGCACGCCGCGCGCAACCTGGTACTGGCCGTCGACGACGACCGCCGACAGCGGCTGCACCTCGATGTTGACCAGCACCCGGTCGGGTCGTGACGGCAGTTCGACGGTGAAGGTCGACCCGCTCGACTTGTACTCGGGCGTCGGGTCGGGGTTGATGATCACTCCGTTGCGGTCGGCGTAGAGCAGGTAGAGCAGCCACGGGTGGTCGGAGATGTCCTCCGACACCGACAGGGTCGCGCTCTGACCGATCGGCAGCGGCGCGCGCTGACCGCGCAGCGCCTGGTTCTGGTCGGCGGTGCAGTTCTGCATCAGTACGTCGCACCACTCCGTCGGCCGCACGGTGACCAGCTCGTCGTCGATCGCGACGTGCAGATAGCCGCGGTCATCGTGGTGATTGCTGATGACCAGAGCGCTCACGATGCCGCCGACCACACCTGTGAACACGACCGCCACGATCGCGATGATCGCGACCGCCTTCTTCTCACCGCTGTTGAATTGCACGGTTCAATGATGGCCTGTGTGATGACCGCTCGGGTGGACAGGTCCGTGTGGCGGTCTGCTCGGCTGTGGTCGGGTGGGCGCCTCGGACGGGCTCTGGTGGCCGTTTTCGGGCCTCTCACCTGCGCGGAAGGCCCGCTCGGTCGGGTGGGTGAACCGTGTGGTGTCGGCAGCTGCGAACGAGACGGTCGGTGCCGCCTGGTCTGGCCGGTGGCCTCCGAACCCGGGAACCAGCGTCGACCCGCGGGTGGTCATCACGGTCTGCGCCAGGCCGAGGCCGAGGAGCACGGCGACGACGGTGAACCCGATCCACAGCTTCGGCGGAAGCAGTACGCCCAGCGCGGCCCCGAGCACCCAGCACAGTTGTAGGACCGTCTCCGAACGGCCGAAGGCGGATGCCCGCGAACGTTCGGGAAGGTCGTCCTGGATCGACGAATCGAGGCACACCTTGCCGATCGCGCTGGTCCCGGATGCGACGAAGCCCGCGACCACCGCGAGCAATACGTTGCCGAAGATCGCGGCGAGCACTGCGACGATGAAGCAGGCGGCGGTCGCCCACACGATCACCTTCGGTGGATTCTTCAGTTCCAGCCGCGTCCCGACGCCGTTACCGATCGCGTTGCCGACTCCGGCAGCCGCGCCGACCGCGCCGAGCAGCGCGAGTTGCATCCACCCGCTGTGCGACCCCTGCGCTTTGGCGTAGAACGCGATGTAGAGCGTCATGAAGCCGGTGAGGATGCGGATCGTTCCGTTACCCCACAGCCCCGCGACGACGGTCCGGCCCAGCGGCTGGCGCATGGTCTTGGCGATCTCGCGCGCTCCGCGCCTGGCACGGGAAGTGCGTCCCGAACCCGACCCGGACTCCGGCTGATGCGGCTCGTGGTAGGTGAGGGTGGTGGGCACCTCACCCTCGGTGACCTCGACCCACGACGGAATGCGCAGGCACAGGTAGGCGCCGACCGCCGAGATGATCGCCAGCCACACCATCGCGCCGGGGATGTGGATGGGAAGCGCCTTGGCCAACACCACCTCGAACAGCGCGGCCACCGCGCCGCCGATGATCGTCCCGCCGATCAGCCCGAACGTCGTGAGCCGGGAGTTGACGCGCGGAAGGTCGATGCTCGGGGGCACGACACGCGGTGTCACCGCCGACTTCAGCACCCCGAACGATTTGGAGAGCACCAGCAGACCCAGCGCGCACGGGTAGAGCACCCACGGGTCGTACTGCAGTTGCTGCGTCGCGGGGTTCCAGGCGACGTTGCTGATGATGAGCAGCGCGAGCACGGTACGCAGGCCGAACGTCGTGGCCATCGCGATGCGTCGACCGTGTTGGAGACGGTCGAGCATGGGGCCGATCACCGGGGCGATCAGTGCGAAGGGGGCGATCGTCAGTGCCAGATACAGCGCGACGTTCGTCTTCGATTCGCCGGTCGCGGCCGCGAAGAACAGCGTGTTGGCCAGTGCGACGGCCATCGCGGCGTCGACCGCGAAGTTCGCGATGACCGGCAGGGTCAGCGCCGTCAGCCCCGACTTGTCGGCGCCGTCGGCCGTGGCGGCCTGATAGATCTTGTCGACGCCGCGCCCGGTCAGTTCGCGTCCGCGCATCGCTGCCACACGCATGACCGTGATCTTCTTGGGGCCCTTGGCCGACGTCTTGCCGACCTCGTCGGGCATCGCACGCGTGGCGCCTACAGTCGGCGATTCGTCGAGTGGAGGTAGGTGCGGATTGTGTGTGCGTGGCGGTAGGTAGGCGTCGCCGACGGATGCGTGGGCACGACCGCGTTGCCGGCCGTCGCCCGCGGGATAGTTCGCGCTGCCCGGGTGGGCAGCTGGGCGTCGTCGGCTGTACTCGTCGATGCGCGAGGTCTCGCTCTCGGGTACCGGCGTCGTCGGGGGGTCGTCGTTCGATCGGCCGCCGTCGTCCCGCCTCCATCGGATCACCTGATCAATTGTTCCTCATAGGTGTGACTGTGTGGCGTAACCGTCCGTCGTGTGGGGCGCCACAACGTCTGGAGGTGGGCGGTTGGCCTGGCGCGGCGTCGATATTGCACACTGGAACAGTGATCGCAGTGACCGGAAACCAGCTTCTGCTCGACGCCGTCGAGTCGGCTCGCTCAGCGCTCGAAGCCGACGGGGAGCATCCGGGCGACCACCGCGCCGCCATCGCGGAGGGGGAGTGGGCCGTCGCCCACTACTTCGACTCCGACATTCCCGGCTACCAGGGGTGGCAGTGGTGTGTGGTGGTCGCAGGCTCGCCGAACAGCGACGAGGTGACGATCAGCGAGACCGCGCTCCTGCCCGCCGACGGCGCGCTGCTCGCGCCGGACTGGCTGCCGTGGTCGCAGCGCGTCGAGTCGGGCGATCTGCATCCCGGCGATGTGCTCGCCGCCGAGGACGACGATCCGCGGCTGGTGCCCAACCAGATCGACACCGGCGACGAGTTCGTCGCCGATGACGACGACGTCGCGCAGGTGGCGGGCGAACTCGGACTCGGCCGACGCCGCGTGCTCAGCCGCGAGGGACGTGACGACGCCGCGCAACGTTGGTACGACGGCGACTTCGGTCCCGGTTCCGAAATGGCTCAGGCCGCACCGTTCTCGTGCGGGACCTGCGGCTTCTACATCCCCCTCTCCGGCGCTCTGCGGGCGGCGTTCGGCGCGTGCGCCAACGAACTCGCCGCCGACGGCCGCGTGGTGTCGGCCGAGTACGGCTGCGGGGCGCACTCCGACGTCGAGCCGCATCGGGGCGAGGGATCGCCCGCGTACGAGGCATTCGACGACGGCGTGCTCGAGATCGTCTGAGAACGGCCGACCCTGACGACCGACCGGCGCGACACCGACGACCCGTTCGGGACGGACCGCCTGCGCGCAGCGACACTCGACGCCTGGCGCTCGTCACCGACCCGGCTGATCGAGGACAGTAACGCCGAGGACGATCTGGTCACCGTCGGCTACCGCGACCGACTGTTCACAGAGCTCGCGGTCAACGCTGCGGATGCGGCAGCCGTTTCGAATTCTTCTGCACGCATTGCCGTCTGGCTCGACGGCCGCGAACTGCACGTCGCCAACACGGGTGCTCCGCTGAGTGCCGACGGCGTGCGTTCGCTTGTGGCGCTTCGGGTGTCGGCGAAATCCGACGACACCGCCGCAGGAGTCATCGGCCGCTACGGCGTCGGATTCACGGCGACCGCCACCATCGCCGACCACGTCGAGATCCGCTCGACGACGGGCTCCGTCCGCTTCGATCGCGCCGATACCGTTGCCGCGGTGCGGGATTCGGGTATCTCGCCGCGAGACGGCGCGTCGGTTCCGTTGCTGCGCCTGGCGTGGCCCGTCAGCACTGCGCCCGCTGCCGACTTCGACACCGACGTCGTGCTGGGGTTGACGGCGGACGTCGACGCCCAAGCGCTCCTTGCCGACATCGCGGTGCAGGTCCCCGATCTGCTGCTCTCCCTCGAAGCCGTCGAGTCGATCACGCTGCCGGACAGGAGCTTTCGGATCGAACGGACCGATTTCGACGCTGCCGAGTCCGACGCTGCGCAGCTCGGCCCTGGCAGTAGTGCCCGGCGGTTGCGGGTGTTCGTCGACGTCGAAGGTGCCGAGCGGGTGTACGCCTCGTGGCTGGAGGTGACGCACACGCGCGACGGTATTGTGAACCGTTGGCTCGCACCGCAGTCCAACGGTGCCGTGGCTGCTCGTCCGGTGCGGGGAGTGCTGTACGCGCCGACGGCCACCGACATCGAGCTAGGACTACCCGCCAGGATCATCACATCGCTGCCGCCGACGCCGGACCGACGTCGACTGCTTCCCGACGTCGACATAGCCTCTGCCGCAGCCGGTTACGCGGACCTGCTCCGCGTTGCCGAACCATCCGATCGGCTCGCTCTGCTACCGGCGTCGCATCGGATCGCAGGACTCGACGACGCGCGGCTCACCGAGGCCGTCGTCGACGAGGTGCGCGATGCGTCATGGCTGCCCGCGGCCGACGGCCCCGACCTGGTGCCATCGCGTGCGGTGATGCTGCTCGGACTCACCGACGAATTGGCCGACGTACTCGGCGATCTCTTCGCCGACCTCGTGCACCCCGACCTCTCCACGTCCAGCTCGCTTGTCGTGCTCGAACGTCTAGGGGTCACACCGATAGGGCTTGCGACCCTTGCTGATCGGCTCGTCGGTGTCGACCGTCCAGCGGCCTGGTGGCAGCGGCTCTACGCCGCACTCGCGCCACTCGTGCCGACGTCGCGGGAGGTCGAGGAGCTGTCCGCGCTGCCGGTCCCGCGCGCGGACGGTCGCATGAACATCGGCGCGCGTGGGCTTTTCGTCGTCGCGACGTCGCGTCCACTGCGATGGATTCGCACCGTCGATCCCGACGCCGACCATCCGCTCCTCGAACGACTTGGCGTGCAACGTCTCTCGGTGTCGGAGGCGCTCGCCGACGATTCACTGCGCGCACTCGTCGAGGATGAGGATGCGGTCGACGACGAGGACTCGACACTTCTGGACGAGGTCGTCGAACTGCTCGTCGCGGATCCCGGTGCGGACGCACCGGAGTGGTTGTCGCGCATGGCGTTACCCGCCGACGGCGAGTGGCGCAACGCCGACGAACTACTACTGCCGGACGCTCCGCTGCTCTCCGTGCTCGTCGACGATCATCCGTTCGGCATCGTCGACGACGAGCTGGTGGCGCGTGTCGGAGCCGACGTGCTGCGCAGAATCGGCGTCGGGTGGGGTTTCACGACCGTCTCCGACGAGTTCCCGACCGCGCCGGATCACGACCTGCCCGATGAGGAACTCTGGTGGGACGGTCTCGCCGATCTTCCCGAAACCCTTACCGCGGTGCGCGATCTCGACCTCGTCGACGATGACTGCTGGCCCGAGGCGCTGACCTTGCTCGCGCGTGACGAGTCGCTCGAGTCGGTGCTCGCCGACCGTCACGGGTACACGGCGTGGTGGTTGCGTCATCACGCGTACATCGACGGGCATCCGCTCGGCTGGTACCGCGCACCGTCGGAGTCGGCGCTGGCCGGAGTCCGCGACGTCCTCGACCATCCGTACGCCGACTCGCTTGCCGCGGCGCTCGGCGGCAGCGACGTCGAATCGGTCGCCGACGCCGACACTCTGCTGCACAACCTCGCCGATCCTGCGCGCGACGTGTCGGCCGGCGCGGCGTCGACGACGTACGCCGCGATGGTGCGTGCATGCCGACGCGGAACCGTCGAACCGATGGATCTCGCTGTGCCGGAACGTGTTCGAGCGGTGTCAGGCAGCGCAGTAACCGACGCGGTGGTGATCGATCGTCCGTGGTACCTGCAGGTCGTCGACGCCGACGCAATGGTCGTGTTCGCGGCCGACGCCGCCAGCCCGTCAGATGACGCCGCTCTGTTGGCTGACATTCTCGACGTTCCGACCTCGTCGGAGGCGTTCAACGCCGTCGTCGCGTCGCAGGGCGAGCCGTCGACCGCTGCGGGCACCGACGCAGTGCTCTTCACCGCGCTCACCGGGCGCGCAGTGGACGGCGAAGTCAGAGTCCACGACGACCTGGTCGTCACCGTGGCCCGCGACGGCGAGAGCGTCGACATGTCCGTCGACTGGTGGATCGACGACCGGGGCATCACGCATCTTCGACGCCGCGCGCGGCGCTAACCTCGGTCGACGTCGATCCCGCGCGTGAGGATCGACGCGAGCTGCCGATAGGCCTGCGCGTCGTCGAGGCCGGTGTGTGCTTCGACGTCGCGCCGTTGGATGCGACTCATCATCGTCGCGGCGAGGTCGCCCGCGAAAGCGGCGTCCACGTCACGGAATTCGCCCGCGGCGACCCCAGCAGCGATGAGTCCGCGCACGCGGGCGGCGGCAGCGGCGGTGTTCTGTTCGTAGAGTTCGCGCGTCGGCGCGAAGGCGTGCAGGTCGGCCATGAACTGCGCGGATGCGGGCGAGAGAGCATCGCCCACCGCGATCAGGTACTCGACGACGGCGTCGCGCGACGTCGCGGCGTCGGCTACTCGCGACTCGACCTGGTCGGTCGCCGTGCGGAAGAAGTGGGTGACCGTCTTGGTCACGAGCTGCTCCTTGCTGCCTGCCAGTGTGTAGAGCGTCGAGCGTGAACAGTGCAGGCGCGCAGCGAGGTCGGCGATCTGGAGGTGCGCAAAGCCGTCGTCGAGCATCAGCGCGAGGAGGCCATCGAACAACTCAGTTCGACGCCGCGTCGCGAGCTCGGCTCGGGTCATCGGTCATCTCCTGGGCGGTGGTGGGGGCATTGCATTCTCGCTCGGATAGTACTAGGAAGAGTACCTGAGTACTGTATTGAGTCGAGCATTAGTAGCTGTTCAGATCACGCACCATCGGAGGATTCATGCCCGTCGACCGTCTCCTGCCCACCGACGAGGCTCGTGATCTGATCGCGCTGACCAGGGACTTCGCCGACAAGAAGTTCCTCCCCATCGTCGACGAGTATGAAAAGGCCGAGCGGTATCCCGACGGCCTCTTCGCCGAGATGGGCGAGGCAGGACTGCTCGGGCTGCCCTACCCGGAGGAGTGGGGAGGCGGCGGCCAGCCCTACGAGGTGTACCTGCAGGTGCTCGAAGAACTCGGCACGCGCTGGGCATCGGTTGCCGTCGCGACCAGCGTGCACGGCCTCGCCTGCCATCCCCTGTTCACCTTCGGCACCGACGAGCAGAAGCAGCAGTGGCTCCCGGATCTGTTGGAGGGCAAGCTGATCGGCGCGTACAGCCTGTCCGAGCCGCAAGCGGGATCCGACGCCGCTGCACTCAACTGCAAAGCCGCGCCCGCCGAGGGCGGATACTCCGTCACCGGCGCCAAGGCGTGGATCACCCACGGCGGCATCGCCGATGTCTACAACCTGTTCGCGCGGACAGGCGAAGGCTCCAAGGGCATCTCGTGCTTCCTCGTTCCCCGCGACACCGCAGGCCTCTCGTTCGGCAAACCCGAAGAGAAGATGGGCCTTGCGGCGGTCCCCACCACCTCGGCACACTATGACGACGCCTTCATCGAGGAGGGACGTCGACTCGGCGCCGAGGGCCAGGGACTCCAGATCGCTTTCTCCGCACTGGATTCCGGCCGACTCGGCATCGCGGCCGTCGCCACCGGCCTCGCACAGGCCGCGCTCGACGCCGCCGTCGACTACGCACACGAACGAACCACGTTCGGCCGCAAGATCATCGACCACCAAGGCCTCGGCTTCCTGCTCGCCGACATGGCCGCCGCCGTCGACTCCGCCCGGGCAACCTACCTCGACGCCGCACGACGTCGCGATGCGGGACAACAATATTCGCGCGCCGCTGCCACCGCCAAGCTGATCGCCACCGACGCCGCGATGAAGGTCACCACCGACGCCGTCCAGGTGCTCGGCGGCTACGGCTACACCCGCGACTTCCGCGTCGAGCGGTTCATGCGCGAAGCCAAGATCACCCAGATCTTCGAGGGCACCAACCAGATCCAGCGCCTCGTCATCAGCCGCGCCCTCGCGGCCACGCAGCCCGCCGGGTGAGCGTCCAGCCCCCCTCTAAATGTGTGTTGTACCTAAAGATGTGGGTGCTGTAGCACCCACATCCTTCAACACGGCACACATTCACCGCTGATCGGCGGGCATCGTCGGTAGTGTGGCGAGAATGATCGTGCAGATCAGCGACGTCGACCAAAACATCACCACGTGGGTCGTCGACCACCGCACCGCGCCACTGACGGGTCTTGCGCACGTCGTCACGGTGTTCGGCAACACGATCACCCTCTGGATCGTCGCGACACTCGTCGTGATCGCGCTCGCCGCCCGTAAGCACGTGACCGAGGCCGTCTACGTCGGGCTGGGTTCGCTCCTCGGAGCGTCGTTGATGGTGATCCTCAAACATCTCGTCAGGCGCGAGAGACCCCCGCGCGACGACCGGCTCCTCCACATCGAGAGCTACTCATTTCCCTCGGGACACTCGATGATGACGATGGTTGTGTACGGACTCATCGCCGTCGCGGCGTACCGGGTGATCCCGTGGGTGCGTGCGCATCCGTGGTCGATGGCGCTAGCGCCGGTGATATCGATCCTGGTCGGCCTGACCCGCATCTACCTCGGCGTCCACTGGACCACCGACGTCCTCGCCGGCTGGCTCTTCGGCGCCGTGTGGGTCGGGCTGTGCACCTGGGTGCTCTCGCTCTGGCTGTCCTCGCGCGGCCGATCCGACCGCCCAGTGTCCGAGCCATCGGACTCCGCCTAGCCAGCCGCGCCCTCACCGCTGGTCGAGCCCAACCGCTGCGTCGAGAGCCCCCACCCGCTGGTCGAGCTTGTCGAGACCACCCCTACAGCGCGGCCAGGTACCCGCCGAGCCGATCGCCGACGACCAGCGCCGGCAGAGCGAACCGCAGCTGCGCCGTCGCGTACTCGTCGATCGTCAGCGCGGGCGCGAAATGCCAGTGCTTCAGCGCCCACCCGTGCGCGAGCATCATCAGATCGAACACCGCGAGGTCGACATCGACGTCCGCCTTCATCGACCCGTTCTCGATGGCTGCGGTGATCGCGTCGCGCATCGGCGCCGACGTCTCCACCTCGAGCTGCTTGATCTGGTCCCGACCCTCCGCGTCGAGCGTGCGGCTCTCCCGATACGTCAGCACGACGGCATCGCGGTTCTCGTCGACGATCCGCGCGTACTGCCGGAAACCGGCGATGAGTTGTTCGACGGGGTCGTCGCCCGCGAGGTCCATCGCGGGTTGCAACTGATCGCGGAACTTCTCCAGGATGTCGACGATGGCGGCGAGGAGGATGTCCTCCTTCGACCCGAAATACTTGTAGAACAATCCGACGCTGACCTGCGCCTCGTCGGCAAGCGCCTGCATCGACATCTGGTGAAACCCGGTGCGCTCCATGACGGCCACGGCGGCGTCGAGCAACTGTCGTCGACGCGACGAGACCCGGACCGCGCGCACCGCATCTTCGACGGCCAGATCCGACGTCGAGCGTGCGGTTGCGGATTTCGCCACGAGTCCTCCTCCATCGAACGGTGAATCACCGTTCATCACTGTAGCCGCTCAGATGCCCAGATCCTTGGCGACGATGGTCTTCATGATCTCCGACGTCCCGCCGTAGATGGTCTGGATACGCGCGTCGACGAATGCTCGTGCCACCGGATACTCCCGCATGTAGCCGTAGCCGCCGTGCAGTTGCAGGCACCTGTCCGCGGTCCGGACCTGTAGTTCGGTTGCCCACCACTTCAGCCGCGCCGCCCGTGCCGCGCTCAGTTCTCCCCGGACGTGTTCTGCGATGCAGTCGTCTAGGAACGTCCGTGCGATGTCGAGTTCGGTTGCGAGCTCGGCCAGGACGAACTGGGTGTTCTGGAACGACGCGATCGGCGAACCGAACGCGGTGCGCTCCTTCACGTACTCCAGGGTGCGGGCGAAAACACCTTCGGCTGCCGCGATGGCGCCCACGGACAGTGAGAGCCGTTCCTGCGGAAGGTTTCTCACCAGTTGGTAGAAGCCCTCGCCCTCTTCGCCGAGACGGTTCGCCACCGGTACCCGCATGTCGTGAAAGGAGAGCTCGCTGGTGTCCTGTGCGTGCAGCCCGATTTTGTCGAGGTTGCGGCCACGCTCGAAACCCGTTGTGGCAGCGTCGACGACGAGCAGCGTGAGTCCCTTGTGCTTGTCCGGGCTCGTCCTCGTCGCGACGACGAACAGGTCGCCGTTTCGGCCGTTGGAGATGAACGTCTTCGACCCGTTGACCACGTAGTGATCGCCATCGCGCACCGCCGACGTGGTGATGCCGGTAAGGTCGCTGCCCGCCCCCGGCTCCGTCATCGCGATGCCGAGCACGGTCTCCCCGCTGACGACGCCTGGTAGCCAGCGCGCCTTCTGCTCGTCGGTGGTCAGCTCGGTGAGGTAGGGGAGGACGACGTCGTTCTGTAGTGAGAACGCGATCGCTTCGGCGGCCGCGCCGGTGCGTGCGATTTCGTCGATCAGGATTGCGTTGTACCGGAAGTCGTCGACGCCTGGCCCGTCGAACTGCTCGTCGACCTCGAATCCGATCAGCCCGTTCTTGCCCGCCTCGGTGAACAGGCTTCGGTCCCATTGGCCCGCGGTTTCCCAGTTCTCGTGCGAGGGAGTGATCTGCTCGGCGACGAATCGTGCTGCGGTGTCGCGGAATTGCTTGTGCTCGATGTCGTAGGTGAGTGCGCTCATGGGGAGTCTCCGTTCAGCGGAAGGCATTCTGGCCGGTGTAGGCCTGGCCGAGGACAAGTTGGTGCATCTCTGGGGTGCCCTCATAGGTGAGCACCGATTCGAGGTTCACCATGTGACGGATCACCGGATACTCCAGCGAGATACCGTTGCCGCCCAATATGGTTCGCGCCGTGCGACAGATCTCGATGGCCTCACGAGTGTTGTTGAGTTTGCCGAAGCTGACCTGGTCCGGACGCAGCCCGACCGAATCCTTCAGACGTCCGAGGTGGTACGCCAGTAACTGGCCCTTCTGCAGTTCGACGGCCATGTCGGCGAGCTTCGCCTGTGTCAGTTGGAATCCGGCGATCGGCTTGCCGAATTGTGTTCGCTGCGTGGCATACTCGAGCGCTGCCGCCCAGGCGGTGCGAGCCGCACCGATCGATCCCCAGATGATTCCGTACCTGGCCTCGGTGAGACTCGAGAGCGGACCCTTGATTCCCCTGCCCTTGTGCAGGTCGTCGTTTCCGGGCATCAGCGCATTCGCGGGCAACCGCACGTTGTCCATGACGATCTCACCGGTGGTCGACGCCCGGAGCGACGCCTTGTGCTTGATCTCCGGTGTGGAAACACCGGGAGTGTCGGTGGGCACGATGAAGCCCCGCACACCCACGCCACCGTCGGGGAGGTCGGTCTGCGCCCAGACGACGGCGACGTCGGCGATGGGGGCGTTGGTGATCCACATCTTGCGGCCGTCGAGAATCCAGTCGTCGCCGTCGCGCCTGGCGCGCGTCTTCATCGACGCCGGGTCTGATCCGGCGTCGGGCTCAGTGAGACCGAAACAGCCGACGGTGGTGCCTTCGGCCATGGACGGCAGCCACTGCGTCTTCTGTGCTTCGCTGCCGTTGTTGTAGATCGAGAACATTGCGAGTGAACCCTGCACCGAAACCATCGACCGGATGCCCGAATCGCAGGCCTCGAGTTCGAGACTGGCCAGGCCGTAATGCACCGACGACGCTCCGCCGCAACCGTATCCGTCGAGATGCATGCCGAGAACGCCGAGCTGACCGAATTGTTTGAACAGCTCGCGCGCGATCGGGATTCCGCCCTCCTCGAACCAGTCGGCGATGTACGGGGTCACGGCCTCGGCGAGAAATCCGCGGACCGAATCGCGAACGGCCAGTTCGTCGTCGGAGTATCCGAGATCGAGGTTGAGGGGGTCGAGGGCGGAGAACTTGGTGCTGGCGGTGGTGCTCATCGGTCGGCTCCGTTGGTGGTCGATGTTGTCAGTGGTGCGGGGGCGTCGAATTCGCCCGCCGACATCTCGGCGGCTGCGGATGTGGTTGCCCGGTAGTGGAGTTTCTTGCCGGTCGCGGAAACAGGGAGCGACTCGACGATGCGATAGGCGCGCGGACGTTTGAACTGCGAGAGCATCGGGTGCTCACGGCAGTAGCTGTCGAGTTCCTCCGGGGACGGGTGGGCGCCCTCGACAGGCACGATGTAGGCGACGACGAGCTGTCCCCACCGGTCGTCGGGAACCCCGACGACAAGCGAATCCGCCACTGCGGGATGGCCGTTCAGAGCCTCCTCGACCTGTACCGGATGCACATTCTCGCCGCCGGAGATGAGCATGTCGTCCTTGCGGCCGACGATCGTGACGAACTCGTCGACGTCCCAGGTGGCGAGATCGCCGATGTGCAGCCAGCTACCGTTGTACTTCGCCTTCTCCTGCTGGGGTGAATCGAAATACGCCGCAGCACATTTCGGTGAGCGGATGATCACTTCACCGACCTCGTCGCCGTCTCGTGCGACGACGTCGTCCGGGTCGGCCAGCTGGCCGTCGTCGCGGACGTGGACGACGCGCACGTCGTCGTCGAGGCAGGCGCGTCCGGCGGTTCCGGCGTGATCGGGCAGGTCCGTGGGACGCAGGAAGGTGTTCCAGAACCCCTCGGTGCTGCCGTATCCGTTGAAGATCCTGGGGGTGAGCACCTCCTGATAGAGCAGTGCGGCGTCGCGTTCGAGGGGAGCACCCATGGTGACGATGCCGTTCAGGCTGGACAGGTCTCGCGGACGACGTTGCTGCTCGGCAGCGAGCATCGCGAGGTTGGTCGGCGCACCGATGAGGAATGTCAGTCCGTAGCGCTCGACCCAGTCGAGTGTCGTCGCCGCGTCGAACACACGCATCGGTACCAGCGACGATCCGAGGTAGAACGTGGGATTGGGTCCGGCGCAATAGAGTCCACCGCGGTGGAACCACGGAGTCATGTTCAGCATGCGATCCTCCGGTGAGAGCGGGAAGTGCATGATCACGTCATGCGCCGAGAAGATCTCGATCGCGCTGTTCATCGGCACTGCTTTGGGCATGCCGGTGGTGCCGGACGTGTAGAGCCGGGTGGTCTCGTCGAACACGCCGCGGGTTGTCCGCGGTGCCGGAGCGTCGGCAGGCAGGTCGGTGAATCGGATCGATCGCGGGCCGTCGACGAGAGTGCCTGTGCCCACGCCGATCAGGACGTCCGGCGTATGCTCGGCGCGCTCGATTGCCGTGGACACCATGTCGGTGAGCTCGGTGTCGTAGATGTAGACCGACGGCCTGCTCACATCGAGGATGACCGCCGTCTCGCCTGCCGCCAACCGGAAGTTCATCGGTGACCCGACGGCGCCTACGGCCTGGGTGGCGAGGTAGAGCTGCGCGAACTCGGGTCCGTTGAACAATTGATATCCGACGACGTCGCCGTCGCCGACACCGTGGGCGGCGAGGCCTGCGGCCAACGAGTCCACTGCGGCGCCGAGCTCTGCGTACGTCCACTCGGTGTCGGTCGTCGGGTCGATCATCGCTGTGGTGTGCGCGTATCGGGAGACGTTGCGGCGGAAGCCGTTCAGATACGTGAACTCGTGCTCGAAGAACGAGCGGTACTGTGCTGCGTCGTATACGTACGGTGTTGCGGCGTCGTGACTGGCGGTGGTGCTCATGATGATCTCCAGTGACCTCGGGGTTGGCCTAGCCGGCCATCGTGAGTCCGCCGCTGACGCTGATCACCTGGCCGGTGATGAACGACGCCGCGGGGGAGGCGAAGAACAGGACGGGCGCTGCGACCTCGTCGGGACGGGCGAGTCGTCGGAACGGAATCGCTTTGACGAGAGCCTCTTTGAGCTTGTCGGGCTGAGCCTGGAACAACGGGGTGTCGGTGGGTCCGGGGCACACGGCGTTCACGGTGATCTGGTGACGCGCCATTTCTCGTGCCAGCGACTTGCTCAAGGCGATCACGCCGCCCTTGGCGCCCGCGTAGATGGATTCGCCTGCGCTGCCGACTCGTCCGGCGTCGGAGGCAAGGTTGATCACCCGACCGCCCTGCCAGCCTTCGGTTGTCGACGCCTCGACCATTCCCGGTAGAAAGGCGCTCGCCATGTGGACTGGTCCGAGGTAGTTGATCGCGACCACCTTCTCCGCGAATTCGGTGCTCGCATTGAGGAATTGGTCGGTGCGGTCCCATCCCGCGGCGTTGACGAGGATGTCGGCGACACCGACCTCGGTGTTGACGGCGTCTCGTAGCGCGTCGACAGTGGCCCGGTCGGCGACGTCGACGGACATCGGCACGATGGCGGCGTTCTGCTCAGCTGTACGCTTGGCGGCGTCGAGGTCGAGATCGGCCGCGACGACCGTGGTGCCCTGCTCGGCGAATGCGAGCGTGATGGCCTTACCGATACCCGATCCTGCGCCGGTGACGACGGCGATGCTGTTGGTGCTCATGGGTTTTGCTCCTGTGGTCTGTGGTTGCTGCGGTCAGGCGCCGACGTACTTGTTGAAATCGGGTGCGCGCTTCTCGGCGAAAGCCGTTGCGCCCTCAAGTCCCTCGGGGGAGTGGGTGAAGAGGTCCAGTGCGCTCATCGCGAGATTGGAGAGTCCGGCCTGATGGTCGGAGTCCGCGTTGAAGCTCTGCTTGAGGAAGCGCAGCGTCGTCGGCGACTTCTCCGCGATCTCGGCAGCGATCTTCTTGGCCTCGTCGAGCAAATCTGCCGCCGGGACAACCCAGTTCACCAGGCCCCAACGCTCAGCCGTGGCGGCGTCGTATTGGCGGCACAGGTACCAGATCTCGCGCGCCCGCTTCTCGCCGACGACCCGTGCCAGGTAGGCCGAGCCGAATCCGGCGTCGAATGAGCCGACCTTGGGGCCCGACTGGCCGAAGCGTGCGGTGTCTGCGGCGATGGTCAGGTCGCACAGCACATGCAGCACGTGTCCGCCGCCGATGGCCAGTCCGTTGACCGCCGCGATGACGGGCTTGGGGATGTCACGGATCACCTTGTGCAGGTTGCCGATCTCGAACATGCCCGACTCCGACGGCCCGTAGTCGCCGGTCTCTGCTCGCTGCTTGACGTCGCCGCCGGTGCAGAAGGCCTTCTCTCCCGCGCCGGTCAGGATCACGGCCTGCACGTTGCGGTCGGCCCAGGCACGTCGGAAGGCGTTGATCATCTCTTCGACGGTCTTGGCGCGAAATGCGTTGTAGCGCTGCGGGCGGTTCATCGTGATGACCGCCGTCGGGCCCTCCACGACGTACTCGATGTCTTCGTAGTCGGTGGTGCCGTAGCTCATGTCTGTGCTCCTTCGCGATGATGGTTGCCGAGACGGAGTGACTCGGACTTCATAGTGAATGAACGTACATTCACTCCATTCGACGTGTCAAGGGTCACAGCTGAGTAGATTGTCGTTCGCGCAGGTCAACGCCCGTCGACTGGGCGTTTCCTTACGTCGACTGGGCGCTTCCTGATGCCGACTGGGCGCTGCGTCACGCCGACCGGGCGCTGTCTAGTACGCGCTCCCGCTCAGCGGCGCCGCCCGGTCGCACGGGACCGGGCGGGGGTGAGCGGGGTCGAGTGCGTTCAGGACGAAGTACGCGGCGCGGCGCGAACCCGCGACGCCCGCGT